>CANKWG010000065.1 GCA_947487325.1 Oxalobacteraceae bacterium
CCAGCCATAGCGCACGACCGTCAGACTTCAGCAGACGCAGCAGGGTATCGCGCCAGCGGTCGGAAAAATCCTGACCTTCATCAACGATCAGCAGATCGTATTGCCAGTCAGGCGACAGCGGACTATGGGCCAGCGTTTGCTCGAGACTGCGCCACACCGCAGGATCGCGATAATCTGGTGTCATACCTGCGTCGCGCGCAAAGCGGTCGCACAGCTGATGAAAACTCGCCACCATGCCACCCGCAGGCAAGAGCTTGCGTACATGATCGGCCAGAGGGCGGTTGTATGACACATACAGGGGTCTCAAGCCGCGGGTCAGAGCATCGGAAAACTCGGCCAGCGCCAGCTGTGTCTTGCCACTGCCGGCGGTGCCTGTGACGCGCAGACGAAAAGGGGAGAATTCGAGTTGTCGCGCCCAAGTGGCGAGCCCGCCCGAAAGGCGCGTGACCAGCGCATTCGCTTGCCCGATCATGGCGCTGGGGTCCGGCACCAGCTGCAGTACATTGCTGAAAAAACGCAGTACGCGATCACGCTGGGCTGCTTTGCCTGTGTTCGGTAATAACTTAAGAATCAGGGCCGCCAGCTGATCGCGGCGACGTGCATCGATGATGCGTTCGGGGGCGATGCCTGCGGCTTCCGGGCGTTTGATCTGGTAATCCGGGCAGTACAGCAAATAATCGATCATCAGCGGTTCAGCCTGTTGGCCAAAGCGCTGGCGCAGTACCGACAGCGGCCGCAAAATTTGCTGCTGAATCAGTCGGGGCTTGTCGATCCCCGGCAATTTTTTGGCAAGTCCCTCATCCGTCTCGGTCAGAAAACCGGATTGCTGTTCAATCAGCAAGGTGCGACCATCCGGACCCACGATGATGAAATCAATATCTGCGTAGGCGGAATAGCCTTGCTCCACGTGCGTCCAGTGCACGCCATGGAAGACCGTGTAGTCATTGGAGAGCGTGGCCGCTAGCAGATGCAGCGTTTCGATTTCGCGCTGTGCTGCGCCGGTGACGGCCATTTCACGCCAGCCTTCGGGTTGGATATGCGCCATAGGGAGAAGTAATCGGGACAGAAGCGCTATTGTAGCCATCGCAGCTGGTAAACTTCAGCGCACTTGTGTTTGGAGAATGGCATGGATCTACTGATTGTCGGTGTTGCGCTCATCGTGGGTATCGCGGGCGGCGGTTTTATCGCCATGCTGCTCGTGCGGTCCCAGCAGAACGCGCAGCAGGCGACTCAGCAGGCCATTCAGCAAGAGCGACTGCGCTCGCTTGAAGCCCAGCATGCGCAGGTGTTGCACGATAATCAGCAATTACGCGAGCAGCTCTCCGTTCTGGATCGTGAACTGGCAAGCGTCGTCACGCGTCTGGAAGAAGAACGCAAACAGGCGGAAGAAAAAATCGCACTGCTGCGTGAAATGACGGAGTCCGGCAAAAAGGCCTTGACAGAGGAATTCCAGAATCTCGCGAACAGCATCCTCGAAGACAAGACCAAACGATTCACCGAGCAAAATCTCGAGAGCCTAGGGCAGGTGTTAACACCATTTCGAGAGCGACTGAATGAATTCAAATCCCGTGTGGAAGAAATTCACTATCAGGACGCACAGCAGCAGGCCGCACTCAAAACAGAGCTCGCGCAGCTCAAAGATCTGAATCGTCAAATGAGTGAAGAAGCGCATGACCTAGCTACGGCACTCAAAGGACATGCAAAAAAGCAGGGAAATTGGGGCGAACTAGTACTGGAAAACGTACTCGCACGATCTGGCCTGCAGATCGATCGCGATTACCGTCGCGAAGTCAGTTTTAATACCGAGGATGGCAAACAACGACCAGATGTCATCGTCTATCTGCCGCAGCAAAAGCATCTGATCGTCGACGCCAAGGTCTCACTCAATGCTTACACGCGCTATGTGAATGCAGAAGATGAACTGGAGCGCAAACAGGCACTGAAAGAGCATGTGCAGGCAATCGCTGACCGTATCACCGAGTTGTCCGATCGTCGCTATTTTGAGCTGGATGATCTGAATTCACCTGAGATGGTGTTTATGTTCATTCCGGTTGAGTCCGCTTTTGTCGAAGCCTTGCGTGCCGATGAAACCCTGTTTCAGAAAGCTTTGCAGCAGAACGTGCTCGTCGCAACGCCCACGACCTTGCTGACTAGTCTGAACATCGTGCGCCAATTGTGGCGTCATGAGAACCAGAATATTCACAGCGCCAAGCTAGCCGACAGCGCTGCTCAGTTGTATAAAAAACTGGCCGGCTTCATCAAGACGATGGAAGAGCTCGGTCGCAAGCTCGATTCGGCCAAGGCCGCCTATCAGAGTGCCTTTGGTCAGTTTTACAGTGGGCCGGGGAATGTAATCAAGCGTGCGCGCGATTTCGAACAACTTGGGGTCGCGGTGCAGAAAGCGCTGCCGCAAAGCCTAGTTGATAAGGCTGATCTGGAACTAGATTATCTTCCGCCGACCGCCTCCAACGATAGCGCTGGAGAGGCTGCGGCCGATCAGGATGAGTCGGCGTGATTAGGTTAGCGCAACGTCACAGGCAAGCGTAAGAATCCCCTAAAACGTACCCGTGGGCTACGCACCGCATCCTTGATCGCGTAATTCGGAAAGCGAGCAATGAAACGTCCGATTGCGACCTGACCCTCCAGCCGTGCCAGACTCATACCGACACAGGCATGCGTGCCGCTGGCAAATGCCAGATGGCGGTTAGGATTGCGGGTGATATCAAAACGCTCGGGATCCTCGAACTGCGTCGGATCGCGATTCGCGGCACCTATGCAGAGTGTCACGCGGGTATGCGGCGCCATCGTTACATCGCCCACTTGTACCGTCTCGGTGGTGATACGGTTGCCGAGTTGATTCGAGCTTTCATAACGTAGCACTTCTTCCACGCAAGACTTGATCAGCGACGGTTCACTCAGCAGACGTGCGCGCTCTGACGGGTAATCATGCAACGCCATCAAGCCATTGCCGATCAAATTAGTGGTGGTTTCGTGTCCGGCATTGAGCAAAAAAATACAGTTGTGCAGGAGCTCTTTCATCGACAGTCGTTCACCGTCGGACTCGCCCTGAATCAGGCGTGTGAGCACATCGGACTCAGGGTTGACCGGATGGGTGCGTCGGTGGGCAATTAGAACTTCCAGATATTGAATGAATTCTGCGACGGCGCGATTACCTTTTTCGAGCGCTTCCGAGCTGACCACCGGCTCCAGTGCGCCCAATATCGCCAGCGACCAGTCGCGTAAAGGTCCCCGGTCTTGCAGCGGCACATCCAGCAGATTACCAATCACTTCAATCGGAATTGCGGCGGCAAAGTCATCAATCAGGTCGGGATCGGTTTTGTCTTCCATCGCGTCCAGCAAATCATCGACTAGACGGATCAGGCTGTCTTCCATGCCCGCGATGGCACGAGGCGTCAGCGCGCCGGAGATCAGTTTTCTCACGCGGGTATGCAAGGGCGGGTCGGAGAAAACCAGGCTGGTGGTGTGATGCTCGTAGAGCAGAGATTCGCCAAACTTCGGTTTGAACTCACGCTGCTTGTCCGAGCTGAAGGATTTCGGATTTTTGTAGATCGCAATCAGATCGTCATATCGGGTCAGAAAGTAACTACCGTCTGGCATGGCCTTGACTGGCGCATGGTCGCGCAGCGCGCGATAAACAGGGAAGGGGGCGTCATGAAAGCCCGGTGGCAATTGCAAGAGGTCGAAGTGGTTGGCAATGGCGCGGGGATCTTCGAGGGTCATGAATCGCTTCAAAAAAGGAATAACCCGTGTAAGTATAGGGGGAATATCATGGGGTTAAGCGTGTTGCCAATTTAAAAATGGACGTAAAAAAACGACCCGGAGGTCGTCATTCGTAATGCTGTTTAGTTGGCAGCCAGTCAAAAGACCAGGCTGCCAGATAACCGAATTAACGGTTAGCGATGTACATCGTGATTTCGAAGCCGAAACGCAGATCAGTCGCTGCAGGTGTAGTCCATGCCATGATTATCTCCTAATAGGTTTGAATTTACTGAATGGAAAACCCATCCAGCGGAACTGATCATGACCTGAGCACCGTCGGGATGCATCTGCGAAACGCGTAAATTGGGCTCATGATTTTCATGAACAGCGTGTTGCAGCCCGTTTGCCCCGGTACCCGCCAGTCAGGCTTGATTAGGCTGCTGCTATGATGCGACCCAGAGACAGGCCGTAACAGACGCACCCGGCTGCCATGCTGCAATGCAACCGAAAATAACTATGATGAACCCCGCCGAGACCAGGGCCAACACTTCCGTGGACAGCGCCACCGCATCCCGCCCTGGCATGAGCCTGAGGCTCAAGATCAATTTGATTTTTCTCGCACTGACCGTGCTGATTTTCCTGATCCTGATTCGGGTTGAGGTCACTTCCACGCGCGATAGTGTGCGTGAGGAGATGGAAGCGTCGAGTCGTATCTCCGCGCAGCTGCTGGCGCGGGTAGCCAGCTCGTATGCTAGCCGTGATCTGACCGAACTGATTGCCTTCCTGCAGGCGACCGGACGGGTACGCGCCAATGATATTGTGCTCTATGACAAAGCAGGTGTTTTGCGCTACCAGTCGCCTCCCTCAACGTACAAAGCCGGCCGTGACGCGCCGCAATGGTATGCCAGCTTAGTCTCTCCACCGGAAATGAAGCGAGTGATTGAGATTGGTGACGCGCGCTTGGTGATTGTCACCAACCCGACGCGCGCCATTCTCGATGGGTGGGATAACCTGAGTAGTATCCTGTTCTCGCAATTGATTCTGTTTGTGCTGGCCGATATTGCATTGTTCTGGCTTGTCGGGCTTTGGGTCGCGCCACTGGAAAAAATCGAGCGCGGTTTGAGTGAGATAGAGCGCGGTGGTCATCAAGTCCGCCTGCCGCCCTTGCCGGGCAAGGAAGCAGGGCAGATGGGACGTACTTTCAATCGTATGGCACAAGCGGTTGAGGACAATATTCTGGTGCGCCAGGCCAGTGCCGAAGCACAGGCTCGGCTGGAAGCTCAGCGAGAATTTACCAAGCAGCTGCATGCGCGCATCGAAGAAGAGCGTGCTGCACTGGCGCTGGAGCTGCATGATGAGTTGGGTCAATCGCTGACCGCGATTCGCAGTATCGCCAAGTCAATGATGCAGCGTCCGGATGTGGCCGGCGGTCCGCTGGAGCAGCATGCCAAGATGTTGTTTGATACTGCTGGCATGACTTCGGATGCCATGCATCGAATGATTCCCCGGCTGCGCCCGATCAAGCTTGAAGGCATGGGCTTAGTTGATGCCGTACGCGATTTGCTGACCGAAACACAGCATAACAATCCGGATATCCGTTTTGATCTCAAAGTCGCCGGCACTGTGCCGGCATTGGAAGAGACGCTAGAGTTATCGGCTTACCGCATCATTCAAGAGGCGGTTACCAACATTGTTAGTCATGCAGGCGCTACAGCGGCGCACATTCGCATGAGCAGTAGTGAAGGACAATTAACGCTTGCTATTGCCGATAACGGGCGCGGCGCATCCTCTGTCAAACGCGAAGGTCATTACGGCGTACGTGGCATGCAGGAACGCGCCGAGTCGCATGGTGGTCAGATCGTATTTCAGACCGCAGCCGAAGGCGGGCTTGAAGTGGTCGTATCACTTCCCATTAAGGAAAATCACAGCTCATGAAAAAAACAATCAATGTCATGCTGGTGGATGATCATGCAGTGGTCCGCATGGGGTTTCGCATGCTGCTCGAAGCAACCGAAGATATCCGTGTCGTGGCCGAGGCAGAGTCGGCTGAGGTGGCTTATCAGCAAATAGCAACGACGCAGCCCGATGTGATCGTGATGGATATTTCGCTAGGCGGAACCATGGGCGTTGAGGCTACGCGTCGTATCGTGGCGCGCGACAAACACGCGCGCGTTCTGGGGTTGTCATCGCATGAAGATCCGAGCTATGTGCGCTACATGCTCAAGGCCGGTGCACTCGGTTATCTGTCCAAACGCACCGCGCCGGATGAGTTGATTCACGCGATCCGGCAAGTGAACGAGGGCCGCATGTATATCGATAGCCATTTGTCGCAGCGTATGGCGCTCGAAGAATTCAACGGCGAAAAAAGTCCGATCGAAGTGTTATCGGAACGCGAGTTTGGCGTTTTCATCCAGCTCGCCAAGGGCGCATCCGTCAACCAAATCGCTGAGCTTCTGAATATTTCCCCACGTACCGTCGGTACCCATCTCTACAACGTCAAGCAAAAACTCGGCGTTGCCAACCAGGCTGAACTCACTCTGATCGCAGTGCGACATGGGTTGATTGAGTTGTAGTTAATCCGTTACGCGCTTTGTAGTACAACAGTCATCCATCGATAAACCGCCTGTTTCAGGCAAGTCTTTTACCATTGTCTTGGCGATATAGGCCCTTACTTCCTTCTGAGGGCTGCCGATTCAGGGATGTCTATGCTGCCGGCCGCGTCAAAAGCCAATTCTTATTCAAACAACACAGTGGCTAGATCTGTGGGAGAGAGGCATCTCGGGCTAAAAAATGAAATAAATTTTGATCGTAAAAAAGGGGTCGTTTTTATAAATCCTCGCTTATACATACAAGAAAATGATCATCAAACTGCATCTAGTCTATTAGGGAAAATAACACAAAAATTTAATGGACTTATCAGTCGCTACCATGAATGGCGGGCGAAAGAATGGTTTGTCGGATTTGTAGAAAAAAATTTTGAAAAAAATAACAAGACAAAGGATCTGCTTGATTCTATAAAGATTAGCGGAAGAGTTTCATCATCTAATTTGCTGGAAACTCTTGTTGATGAAGACTATAAAATTTCTTCGGTTGAGCCCAAAGTCCAGGCAGATGGATCGCTCAGATCACGGTATTTGATTAACAGTAGAAATCATGTTATCAAAAAGCTCGTTACGTTTGATTTAAAAAATAAGGGTTTTTCTGCTGATGCTATTGGTGTGTTCCTAAATTTTTTTCATTTCTCTGATCAACACTGGAACCCAGAATCATTCGCAGACGTGATGAATTTTCTGGGTCAATATTCGGATAGGGATTCGGCGCAGTCACCAGTCTTCCTGATACCCGCTTTGCGGAATAAGGTGATGGACATGCAGGAAGCTGCTGCTAAATTTGATGCCCATCAACAAATAACCGCTAAGATTAAAATACGAAAAAATCAAGGATCGCCAATTGATGTTACGGGCTCTCCTAAATTTTCAAGAAAAGATTTGTGTGATCACTTAAAAACTTCTTGGCGGTTCTCTGAGTGTGAAAAAAATAAAGAAGATAATTTGAACAATGTTTTAAAAAATCCTTTGCAAGATGCTTTTCTTCGCTATTTAGAAACCGGAACAAACAATATGGACTCAGTTTCTTTGAGAAATTTAATGGGCTATCCCCAACTAATAAAGTTATATCCGCATCTTTACGGATTTCCCGGTGGTTCTAAGATGAATAATGGCGACCTGAGAAGAATCTTTGATGATGTGGTCGGTGAATTAACAGCCATGTCAAATCAAAGGAAATCAGGGGAAATTGACGTCGAAGCGATAGACAAGGATTTACTTAAAATTTCAATGAACAAGATAGTTTCTAATTTCCTGAGTCATAAGGATGTTTTGGAGCCTCTTGTGTTTCGGGATATGGTTCAGTATATAAAATCTTTAGATAAAAAAATAATTAATCAAAAAAATAAGGATTTTTTTCATATCGCCTCTAAGGTTGATATAAAAAAAGTTGCTAAATTTTCTAATTTTTCAGAAAGCGAAAAATTAAATTTCGTCAGTTTGATTGAAAATTTAAAGATGGATTTATTAGAATTAGATCCTTCTCTTGAATTTTGAATTTTTCTTCATTCGGTTGTATTTCATCTCTGATAGAGAAAGCTCCGAGATCAATATATGTTTTTGAGATGAAGTGCGTTGATGATAGGGCTGTTAATTTGAAACATTCTTTGAAAGATTTCGCACAGTGCCTAGCGCTTATGAGTGCATTTTTATTCAATCATGCACTCGCCGAACCCAACATCAGCTGGGGTATCACCATGACCGGCGGCACGCCGCCACCCATCAGACGTAACGAACTCATTTCACCACCGCGCGCTGGTTATGCATGGATCCGAGGTTACCGGAATTGGCAGACCGGTGCGCATATCTGGGTATCCGGTCGCTGGGAAAGGCAAAGGACGGGTTACGTCTATGCCGAGCCCGTTTGGCGTGAAGGGCCCAAAGGTTGGTAGTTGCATCCTGGTGGGTGGCGTCCCGGTGGTAAGGGGAAGCAGCGACACGGAGTAGATCACTGTGCTCCGGGGCAGCAGAAAAAAGGTAATTGCTGAAACAGGCACTGAGTAAACTTACGTCCCATGCTGTGCCAGCGCGCGGTGTGACGCGAGCGCCTATTGGCGTCGAATCTGAATCAATGAAATTCTTTGGGTACTCTAGCCGACCGTTTCTGGGCGACTAGCTCCATCCTTCGGTATCATGTCCGCACAACAATATTTCAATAGGCAGACACGATGCACTTCACCCAAGCAATCAATATTGCCGACCTGCGCGCCATTGCGCGGCGCAAACTTCCACGGTCTGTGTTCGGGTTTATTGATGGTGGCGCGCATGACGAGCGTACCCTGCGTGACAATGAAGCCGACCTTGCAAGCTTGCGTTTTGCTCCACGCGTGATGGTGGATGTCAGTCAGAGAAAGCAATCGGTCGAGATACTTGGCGAATCACTGAGCTCACCGATGATCCTAGGGCCAACCGGTCTGGCGGGGCTGTTGTGGCCCGAGGGTGATCTGCACATCGCACGCGCGACGGCGACTGCTGATGTGGGCTTTTGTCAGTCGACTAATTCCAATTGCAGCATCGAACAACTCGCCCAGCGCGGACGCAAGGATTTCTGGTTTCAGCTGTACATACAGAAAGACAGGGGTATGACCGATGCGCTGATACAGCGCGCCTGGGATGCCGGTTCACGCGTGCTGGTGGTCACGGTTGATCTGCCTTTGCAAGGACCGCGCGAGCGTGACATTCGTAATGGCTTCACGGTGCCGCCGCGCATTGGACTCGATAACATTTTTGACTATGCGAGCAAACTGGGTTGGTTAATGCGATTGGCCAGTGGCCCGCGCTTCACCTTTGGCAATCTCGATAATCCTGAGGCCCCTTCACAAAAGCTGGTTTCGTTGGCGCAGCACATCAGTGCGTCGTTTGATGCGTCGGTCAACTGGAAAGATCTGGAGTGGTTGCGTCAGCGCTGGCAGGGGCGTATTGCGGTCAAAGGTATTTTGAGAGCCGATGATGCGGTGCGTGCCATGTCGCATGGTGCTGATGCCGTCATGGTATCTAACCATGGCGGTCGCCAGCTTGATGGCGTGCCTTCTGCCGCCGCGGCCCTGCCGGCGATTGTTGATGCGGTCAACGGCAAGATGCAAGTGTTGATGGACGGTGGTATTCGGCGTGGTAGCGATATCGTCAAAGCGCTGGCACTTGGGGCCGACGCTTGTTTGATTGGTCGTGCTGGTTTGTATGGATTAGCCAGTGGCGGACAGGCCGGTGTCGAAAAAGCGATTGCTCTGTTGAAAAAAGAAATCGACATCACTTTAGCTTTACTCGGTGTGCCGGATGTTGCAGATCTGGATCGCACGGCACTTTTCGAGGACAGATAGCGAGAGCATCGATGCGTTTCTGTCATCGGGTGCATGTCATTTGGTTCAACGAACAACTTTTTATGCCTGCCCTTGAGGTCTGTATCAAGATGCTGAAGTCAACACACATCACTAACGCAGCAGATGCACTCGCATACTGATGCCAGCGATTGCCAAGGTTAGTAGTCCGGTAAAGCCTAGCGCCGCCTGCAATCCCAGCCACTGTGCAATACCGCCCAGTAAGGGCGGCCCGATGACGCTGCCGGCATAGGTGATGGTCGCCACACCGGCAATCGCGACTGCGCCTTGCTGACCGGCGGCACTGAGTACAAACGGAAACACTAGCGCCAACCCCAGTCCGGCGATGGCAAAGCCCGTGACTGCGGTCATGGTTCCGCTCGCAAATACCGCTAGGTAAATCCCGGCGCCAGCGACGAGCGCGCCACCGCAAATCAGACGTCGGGCACCCATCGCGGTCTTGAGGCGATCACCATGAAAACGCGAGAGCAGCATCATGGCGGAGAAAGCCGCCAGCGACAGTGGCGCAAAGCTCATGGAAGCGCCGAACTGGTCTGCCATGAAAACGCCACTCCAGTTGGCAATACTGCCTTCGGTCATCGCAGCCAAAAATCCCAGCAGGCCCAGCAGCGCGATATCACCGCGCGGCAGCACAAACGAGGGTCTTCTCATGACCGGCGCATTGATCGCAACATCCGTGCTCAGCCCTCGGACACCCAGCCAGAGCAGCAGTGCGCAGGGCGGTATCAGCATGCTGAAATGCTGTATCGGCGAAAACTGCATCCACGCCATGCCGCTGCCCAGCATGACGCCAGCAAGACCACCACCACAGGCGCACGCATGTAGCCGAGCCATCATGGATCGCGCGTGCAAACTTTCTTG
>CANKWG010000066.1 GCA_947487325.1 Oxalobacteraceae bacterium
AAAAATACTCAATCTGGTGGCCGCCATTCCCGGTGTCGAGTCAGTGAAAGGCCCGGCAGAGGTGCATACGCATACGCAGACGGAAGGCGCACCACTGTTGAGAGAACGCAGTCCGCTGTGGATTGCGGGTGCGCTAGGCGCGGGTTTTATGACTTGGTACGCGCTGACACGTCGCCAGCCAATGAGCCTGCTGGCCGCCGCGACGGGCCTTGGACTGATTTCGTGCGGTGATGCGGGTGCGCGTTCCGGTGCCGGCAAGCTCAGCACACATAAGTCACTAGGCTACGAGGCCGAGCGCACGATTGACATTGCCGCGTCACCCGACGTGGTGTTCGATATCTGGAGTCGATATGAAAACTTTCCGCATTTCATGTCGCAGGTCATCGAGGTGCGTGATCTGGGACAGAACCGATCCCATTGGATTGTGCAGGGGCCTCAGGGGCAGGATGTGGAATGGGATTCAGTGTTGACGGTATCAGAGCGTCCGCATCGTCTAGCTTGGCGCAGCGAGCCCAACGCTCTTGTTGACCATGAGGGTGTCGTACTACTGGAACCAGTCGGTGAGGGCACGCGCGCCACGGTGCGATTTTTCTGGCGGCTGCCGACGGGTGCACCGGGCGAATCGTTGATGGTGTTGAGCGTTGCGGATCCAGAGGTCATGCTTCAGGATGATTTGCATCGTATGAAGGAATTCATCGAGCGCGGTTTGCCCACACGCGGCGAAGCGGGCGGAATTAGCGGAGGTAATGTGCTGCATTAAGACGATCTGATGGAACTTAGTCAACAGTCTCTGGCTCAAAGTGGAGCCGGATTCTCCGGTTAAAGTAAACACAGGAGTGCGATGATGATGCAAGCCAATGAAGTACAGAAGCGTGTCACTCAGATCAAACAGACGATTCAGCAAGCGAGCCAAGCTTGCGATAGTGCGGGTGACAGCGTACCCGGCAATATCAAGAGCAGCATAGAGAAATTGGGTCAGCGGTCCGATCAAGCCGCTAAAACATTGCAGCAATCTTCGGATGAAGCTTCGATACGTAAATTTGTCGATGAGTTAGAACAACTGGGTGATCAGGCCAAGACAGCCTGCGATGGCGCTGCCAATGTCGATCAGAAGGTCAAGGATGCCGTCAATAAAGCGCATCAGGAACTCGCACAGCTGAAACACCAAGTCCACTAACGCTCACGTGGTCTTATAGGGAAGGTTCGTTCGTCGTTCGGTTCTCCCCACGGTTGGTTTGCATTATCATGCGCAAGCTATTAACAAAAACAACCGGGAGACAGGTATGGCGGACGACCACCCGCTTTTGTGGACACCCAGCGCCGAGCGTGTTGCGAGAAGCCGGCTGACCCACTTTATGCAATGGCTGGGCACTGAGCATGGCTTGTATTTTCCCGATTATGAGGCGCTGTGGGAGTGGTCGGTCAATGATCTCGAGCGCTTCTGGTCTCTGGTCTGGATCTACTTTGATATCAAGAGCTCGACACGGTATCAGGAGATTTTGTCCACCCATGCGATGCCGGGCGCCGAGTGGTTTACCGGTAGCCGACTGAATTTCGCCGAGCAACTGTTCCGCTTTAATACCGAGGGTACCAGCGCGGACAAAGTCGCGGTGGTGGCCGAATCCGAAGTGCGCGAGCGTGTGACGCTGAGCTGGCGTCAGGTGCGCGAGCAGATCACGGCGGTGGCGCAGGCCCTGCGAGGCATGGGTGTGGTACCGGGCGATCGTGTGGTGGCCTATCTGCCCAACACGCCCGAAGCCGCTATCGCTTTCTACGCGTGCGCGAGTATCGGTGCGGTCTGGTCATCCTGCTCACCCGACATGGGCAGTGCCAGCGTACTGGATCGCTTCCGCCAGATTGATCCCAAGGTCTTGATCGCTGTCGATGGTTATCGTTATGGCGGCAAGGATTTCAATCGTATGGAAGTGGTTGAGACCATGCGCACCGAGCTTAAGACGCTCGAGCACACGATTCTGTTCCCTTATCTGAATCCGGCATCCACGCTGCCCGGTGTCACCACCTGGAATACGCTGCTCGCACATCCCGTCAAAGGCGAGATGCAATTCGAGCAGCTGCCCTTCAATCACCCGCTGTGGATTGTGTATTCGTCAGGTACCACGGGTATGCCCAAGCCTATCGTGCATGGTCATGGCGGATCGCTGATCGAGACACTGAAAGCGCATGCTTTTCATCTTGATCTGGGTGAGGATGATCGCTTTTTGTGGTTTTCCACGACCGGCTGGATCATGTGGAATTCTCAGGTTACCGGTTGGATGGTGGGTTCTACCATTTGTCTCTATGACGGCAATCCGGGTTATCCCGACATGAACCGCCTGTGGCGTTTTGCGGAAGAGATGCAGCTGACCTTCTTCGGTATTGGTGCGGCTTATTTTTCCAACTGTATGAAAGCCGGCATTGAGCCGGGCAAGCAATTTAATCTTTCTCATCTGAAGACTGTGGGTGCTACGGGCTCACCGCTTGTTACCGAAGCTTATCAATGGGTATATCAGCATGTGAAGCAGGACATCATGCTGGCCTCCATTAGTGGCGGCACCGATATCGCTGCTGCCTTTGTGGGTTCTTGCCCGATCTTGCCGCTGTATGCCGGTGAGATGCAATGCCGCGCACTCGGCGTGGCCGTTCATGCGTTTGATGATCATGGACAGTCCTTGACCGATGCCGTTGGCGAATTGGTGGTGACCGAGCCCATGCCATCCATGCCGCTGTATTTCTGGAATGATGCAGGCGACAAGCGCTATCTCGAGAGTTACTTCGAGCATTACCCTGGCTTGTGGCGGCATGGCGATTGGATACGTATCACGCCGCGTGGCGGTGCGGTGATCTACGGGCGTTCTGATGCGACCATTAATCGTCATGGCATTCGCATGGGAACAGCAGAAATTTATCGGGTAGTTGAAGATCTGCCCGAGGTGCTCGATAGCATGGTTGTGGATCTGGAATATCTCGGCCGCGAATCCTGGATGCCGCTGTTTGTGGTCTTGCGTGAAGGTGTAGCGTTCGATGAAGCGCTGGATCAGCGCATACGCGAAAAAATCCGCGTCCAACTTTCGGGTCGGCATGTGCCTAATGATATCTATGCTGTGTCTGAAATTCCGCGCACGCTGACAGGCAAGAAGATGGAGTTGCCGATCAAGAAACTGCTATTGGGTATGCCGCTGGAGAAAGTAGCGAATCCGGATGCCATGAGTAATCCCGGATGTCTGCAGTGGTACGCTGAATTTGCGGCGCAGCGCAAGACGGCTTGATCGCGAGATCACCCAAGTACCGTCAGGCGCCGACGATCCATCCTTCCAGTGCATCATGGGGCGGCAGGCCGTAGTTGTTATCACTGCGCTGCCATCCCCATGCTGCGAGGAGTGCGCATAACACGGCATCGAGCAAATCACCACTGCCATCATCGAGCAGAGCGCGGCGATGTTTTCCTGCATCCAGCGCGATCCCCTGCGGATAATTTCCTTGCTCAAGCGCTTTGATAATGGCAAGTCGCGCTGCACGGCGTTCCGGTGTCTGCATCGCACGTGTATCGTTTTTGTACGAAGCACGAGTAATCGCCCGAGCCACCATGCCGGGGTAAGCTTCCAGCGCAATGCGATCCGGATCGGCCTGGTGCATGAAGGGAATTGACACCCCAGCCTCCAGCAGCATGGGCGCACCCGCATGCAACATATAAGCGACGGGTGGATTGACCCATTTCATCGACGACGAAGAGCCTGATATTAGGTCGGTGGCGCGATGAATGAATTTGCTGCCGACTGGGCGAGCATCGCATACCGCCTTAAAGGTGTCACGTAATTCGCTACGGGTGCATGTGGCGATATGCTCAATGAGCGATGCCCAATCGGTGGGCCAGCCGAGCTGTACGATGAGTTCGCGCGGAAAAGAAAACGGAAAATCGAATCCCGCCAGCCATGGACCGGGTTGCCTTAACCAATCTGAAAAACTATCGAAATCATGCAATGTCGTCAGGCTGCTCAGCGTGAAGCTGTTATCGACAAGGTGGCCTGAAGCGATCGTGATGCCTTTGCTGCTGCGTGGCGCCGATGTGAAATCGACGCCATGCAGCAATGGGGAAGTGCTTGACTTAGCGTGCGGTGCGGGCATCCGGCAATACGACGTTCACATCCAGTACCTCGAGGTTGCCCTGTCGGTCCAGTGAAATCTTCACGTCTTCCGGATTGATATTCACATATTTTGAAATGACGCCGATCAGTTCCCGGTGCAGTGCTGGCAAAAACTCGGGACCACTGTTGAGGTTGTGTTCATGCGCGATGATGATCTGCAGACGTTCCCTGGCAGAAGTCGCCGAGGATTTTTTTTCGTCTTTGAAAAAGAAGGAGAGTAGCGACATGATCACTTACCTCCAAAAAGACGAGACAAAACTCCCGGCTTTTCATAATCCGCGAATCGCAGCGGCCGTTCTTCACCTAGGAAGCGCGCAACGACATCTTTGTAAGCGTCGGAGACTTCGCTACCGGCTATATGGATCGCAGGATTGCCTTGATTAGATGCATGCAGCACGGATTCTGATTCGGGGATGATACCCAGCAGCGGTATGCGCAGAATTTCCTGCACATCTTCGTACGAGAGCATTTCGCCAGCCTCGACGCGTTTGGGTACGTAGCGCGTGATCAGCAGATGCTCTTTCACCGGCTCATCGCCGGTTTGTGCGCGTCGCGACTTCGCCTGAATAATGCCAAGAATACGATCCGAATCCCGTACCGAAGAAACTTCAGGATTGGTAACGATGATGGCTTCGTCAGCAAATGTCAGCGCCATGACCGCACCGCGTTCGATACCTGCTGGCGAATCGCAGACAATGTATTCAAAACCGGAGGAGCGCAGTTCGTCAAGAATGCGTTCGACGCCATCTTCGGTAAGCGCGTCTTTGTCGCGTGTCTGTGAGGCGGGCAGAACGAACAGATTGTCGCAGTGCTTGTCCTTGATCAGCGCCTGGGTGAGCGTGGCTTCGCGATTGATGACATTAATCATGTCGTAGACCACGCGGCGCTCGCAGCCCATGATCAAGTCCAGATTACGCAGGCCGACATCAAAGTCGATGACGGCGGTCTTGTGTCCGCGTAATGCGAGGCCGGATGCGAAGCTGGCGCTGGAGGTGGTTTTACCGACGCCTCCCTTACCGGAGGTTACAACGATTATCTTTGTCACAAAAAACTCCTTTGCTGAAGAAGCACCATCAGATAAAAAATCATTTCACTTCAATTGGCGCCATATCGAGGCGTTCATCTCGCAGGCGAATTTGTACGGCCTTGCCGGAAAGATCCTTGGGCCAGCCATCATCGAAAGTGCGGTACACGCCAGCGATGGAGACCAGCTCGGCCTCCATGGACAGCGAGAAAATACGGGCTTGTGCGTTGCCAGCAGCGCCCGCCAGCGCGCGGCCGCGAAGCGGGGCATAGACATGGATACTGCCATCAGCGATGACTTCTGCACCGGCATTGACAGCTGCAGTGAGTATGAGGTCGCATCCACGGGCATAAATGCGCTGCCCGCCACGCACGGGTGTGTCTACCACCATCATGTTAACGGACTCGGATGTTGCTGCCGTCACGGGCGCCGCTGTCGTTACAGGCGCTGGCTTGGGTTTCTCTTCTGATACGGGTTCGGATGCAGCGGGCGATGGGGGCGGCGTCAGTTCAAACTGCCGCGATGCATCCACACGGTCAATACTCAAGCCATTCGCCCGAATTTCATCTTCAAGATTGGCGGGCACATTGCGAACGGCGACCGGGTTCAACCGATGTGATTTAAACAGCGCGATGACCCGCACCCAATCGATCTGTCCGGGGCCTGGCGGCGGCGACACGTGCGCAAAGTCAAGCAGGGTGAATTCGTCTTCGAAGTAGTCGGGCGTTCCGGCGGTGAGATGCGCTAGCGCTGAAGACAGTTTGTCGTAGTCGGTGTCGCCTATCAGGGCAGCGACAGCGACCACCGTGGATATCTTGATTTCCAGCGGCTTCCTGGCTTGGTTCTTTGACATACAGTCCCGGGCTTGTAACGGCCGCTCGTCCGGTACCGGATGAGTCGGGGCAAGACCGCGCTTGCCGGCCGTTATTATACCTGCGCTCTCATTCTTGTTTGAGTATCCTAAAAACTATCAGCCTCGGCGCATAACACAGGCATTGAGCAAGAAAGCCGGGTCAGCTACGTCCATCCTGCTGGAGTCAGATTTTTGATGATGTGTGTTTGTGAATTCACAAAGCCACTTCATCGTCGAATGACAAACTGGACCAAGCCGGTCTCGGCAGCGGTCAGCACTCCCATCGTGTCCTCGCATTGGCGTTTTCGTGCCTTTGCGTTGGGCGTCAGGTGCTCGCTGGCGTGAACTTGGGCACCATGTTTTTCTGATTCGCCTTTGATTTCAAGGAGCCATAATGCATAAAACACAGCAGCACAATCCGGTAGTTGATATGGTCCAGTACCAGCTGGATGCGTCGATACAACTGGCAGATGTCGTATTTTCTGGTACTGAAAAAATTGATCGGGCAGTGCTGGATGTTACGCATCAGGCGGTTGATAGTCAGCTCAAGCTGGTACGAGCGATGACGAATATGCGTGATCCGTCGAGAATGGCCGATTTGCAGTCGGCTATTTCCCAGCGACCGGAAAAAGCCATGCACTGCCAACAGCAAATCATGTCGGCGCTGGTCGAAATGCAAACTGAGTTCAGTCGGTCTCTGCGTGAATACATCGAACGTATCAGCCACACGGCGGCTGAGCAGGTCGAGTCTGCTCAACATCAGGCTACATCAAGGCAGAGTCAGTCTGGCGAGGCGATGGCTAACCCGTTTACTGGCATGATGGGTTTGTGGGAACAAGCTTTTCGCGAAGCGAGTCAATTTGCCACAAAAAATATGACAGCAGCGCGGAGTAACGTGGAAACAGCTGCACATCGTGCGCGTGATGCCGTGTCGCAAACAGTCGAGGATGTGGGCGAGGAAATGGAGCATCCTCATGCCTATAAACGAGCGACTACGAGCAAGAAAAAATAAAGGTCGGCTGAGGGACTCGGATGGGTTCTCTCAATGAGCCCATCTGCTTTGATCTGACTGCAATTTATACGGAGAAGACCTGAGGTGATTTCTCAGCACACCGTGCCGAGAAATCACTTCGTTACTTTGTATCCTCTACCGGAACTAGACCGCTGCGATCGGGGTCCATTCTTTACTTACTTCCGTCGTTGCGGTACGCGCTGCGGCTTCACGGGCACGCTTCCCGGCGGCTTTTGATCGTGAGCTGGAGGGTGGTAGACGGCGCAGCGTGCGCAGAGAGTCAACATCTTTGATCCCTATCGAGCGCTGATCCACGCTGATCAGACCAATTTCATTGAACGCAGACAGAGTGCGACTCACTGTCTCTAGCGTTAGTCCTAGATAGCTGCCGATTTCATGGCGCGTCATCCGCAAGTTGAACAGTTTGCTGGAATAACCCATTTCAGCAAAGCGCTCCGATAATGAAACTAGGAATCGCGCCACTCTTGCTTCGGCTGACAGTGCGCCGAGCATGCTGACCATTGACTGTTCACGTACCAACTCGCGACTCATGACCGTATACATCGCATGCTCGAGCTCAATGTAAGACCGACCCAGCGCGGTGAATTTCTTGAATGGCAGGAGGATAAGGTCGCAATTTGACAGGGCGACTGCTTCAGAAGAGTAGCGTTTGGTATGTATGCCATCGACACCGAAAAGATCACCTTTCATGGGGAAGCTCAGCACTTGCTCATTACCATATTCATCAATCAGTACCGTTTTGAGAAATCCTGAATGTACGATAAACAGGGTATCAAACGGTTGGCCGATCGTATGTATCCGTTGTCCGGTTTTGAATTGAACGTGCTGAAAAAGAAATTCTTCGTCTGTCACGGCGGGCGCTGCAGGTATACGAAGCAGATCGCATAGTTCTTTGAGATTCGACCATAACTTACCTTGTCGTTGCCAACCAGCTTCACTTGATGACGTATGTTGAATAGCATTCGTACTGCCGGGACGAAGCTCAGAAATTTGTATTTGTGTCATGGTCATCTCCTGATGTTGTGGGCTGAGTGAATTGGTAAGGTTTCCCTTCATCTCATGCATTGTCGATGCAAGCTTTTGAGCGTCGGTTTTTGGCATGGTTTGTTCGGGATGAAAATCTGATCGAGTCACGGTAAGAAATCCTTTTCATGTTCACTTTCGCTTGGCATTTGATTTCGATGTTTTTGATTTCTAAACATCACATGCTTTGCGAGTGGGTAGTATCGCTACAGTGTGTTTCAATGGCTATCGGGCTGCTCTGAATACCATTCAAGTCACTACTGAGCTTTGTTAGGGCTATTCCTATGTTCGTAACTTTGTTCGATTGATGTTTGATCCACATGAAACTCACGGCTTGAATTTTTCGAGCAATCCCTGCACGACAGCGTATTGAACCAACTCTGCTAGCGAATTAATTCCCATTTTTTGCAGGATGCGCGTCTTGTGTGTGCTGACTGTCTTCACGGACAAGTGAAGGAGTTCTGCAATCTCCGTTACGGACTTTCCCGAAACAAGAAAATTGAACACTTCAAACTCCCTGTCAGACAATGATTTGTGAGGCATGTCGAGTCGTGTCGGCATAGCATCCATGGCGAGCTGTTCAGCAACATCCATGCTTATGTATGGACGACCATTGTGTACTTTGCGAATAGCTTTCACGAGCTCAGTGCCGGCGCTCTCTTTGGTCATGTAGCCCAATGCGCCCGCTCGAATCGCGCGGGCTGCGTACTGATTTTCGTCATGCATGGTTAGCACCAAAATGGCGACTTCTGGGAACTCATCCTTGATCTGCCTAATTAGATCCATGCCGCTACGACCGGGCATCGACAAGTCCATCACGAGAACATCAAAATCACCTTTGCGAACCAGTGCGAGCACTTCAAATCCGTCACTCGCCTCAGCTTTCACTTCGATATCGTCGGCCGTTCTCAATATGAGTTTGAGACCTTCACGCATGATTGCGTGATCATCTGCAATCACTGCGCGGATCATTTCCGGCTCATCCTGTCCACCCGGCTCGGTGCCACGCCATGAATTACGTTGTTCATTTCAGATGCTCCAATGCAATTTGCGATGTGACTTGCGAATTATTTTCATCACGGTTTCCTTTTAGTAACAAAATGACAACACATGGGATAAATGTATCAGCTTTTGACTGAGGTACCTATATGATTTGGATCAAAAATCTATTCTTGGCGGGAATTTTGTGCTTGTTTTTTCTGGTTTGTTCCCGCTGAGAATTTATTGTGTTGTTAGGAGGAAATATTTAGTTGCTATGGTCATTTGCGTGCAGGGGGTTCGAAACGAACGTGAAAGTGGTGCCGCTGATAAACTTACGCGGACATTGATTTTCTTCCTTGAAGTTTGAGGCTATTGAGAGGACGGATGCGGACCCATGAAAATCGGACCGGATGAAATCGGACACATTATTCAGCTGGCTATTGCCCCAGTTTTCCTGCTGACAGGTGTGGGTACCAATATGCTGGTACTGACTAATCGGCTAGCGCGGATCATCGATCGCTACCGCGCGCTGGAAGAGCGACTGAATGGATGGGATGGTCAGGCCAAGAAACAGGCCACAGTTGCGGAGCAGGCAGAAATCAATATGTTGTTCAGGCGAGCCCAAAAAATCAATCGTGCGATTTTCTTGTCGACAAGCTGCGCGCTTCTCATTTGCATGGTCGTTGCCACGCTGTTCATCGCGGATGCGTTGAATCTGAGGCTCAGTCTGGTAATTGCGAGCTTGTTCGTACTGGCAATGATGTCACTCACGGCAAGTTTTATTTATTTGTTGCGTGAGGTATTTCTGGCGACAGCTTTTCTGGACGAGCAGCACCGGCAGTCCGCCAGTCAGCCTCGGTAGGGCTGACCGGCGTCATCGCCGCTTAACTATTTGCAATCAGCGTGCAAGTTTGCTCAAACAGCGGGTGTCCGCGAAGTGCAAACATATCGCAAATCGTCAGATGATTGACCCCTTGCAGCGCGATATCGCCCTGATGAACCGACTGCCACTGACTGGCGATCAAAGCCGTCTGCCGCTTGAACTCTGCTGATTCGAGATCACCCACTGAGGTGATGAATGGTATGGGATGTGGCTGCGGCATGTAGCCCGGCGAAAGTCGAAGCGCATTTTCTTCTGTAATTTTCAGATCGATATTGACAAACTCTGCGTAACGAACCGGGTCTAGATCATAGAGTCCCGACATCAGTATGCCGGCCTTGACGAGATTGGCCGGCAGCTCAGTGTCATATTCATTCCAGCGCGCTGCCATCATCATCGCCGCCAAATGCGCACCAGCAGAATGGCCAGCCACGACAATACGATCCCGGTCATACTCGTAACGCGCTGCATTTTGGTATAGCCAGGCTAAAGCGCGCAGCTGCTGACGCGTAATTTCTTCAATCGATGCTTTGGGTGCAAGTGTGTAATTCGTCAGCGCGACATTGAACCCTGC
>CANKWG010000067.1 GCA_947487325.1 Oxalobacteraceae bacterium
AAATCTTCGAGCGGGAAATCGATAAAGGGGAAAACTTTGGCAACGCCTGCGCAATTAACCAGAATGTCGCAGCGGCCATGCTCGTTCGCAATCGCATCAAAAGCGGTGGCGATTGCGCTGGGATTTCCTACGTCAATTGCAATTGCTGTGACAGATAGCTGCTGCGATTGCAGTTGTGCGACCATGGCGGCGCTAGCCGCTTCGTCGCGATCGGCAATCACCACTTGATGACCGATGCGCGCCAGTCGCTCGACAACTTCAGCACCGATACCCATGGCGCCACCCGTCACGACAGCCACGCGCGCCGTAGATCTGACTTCCTGATTCACTCTTTCCCCCGATACTGCATTTTTCTTTTGATCACATTTGCGACGGGCATCCCGTCGATGAGATCATTGATTTTATGATGTTGATTTGGTCGCTGGGCGCGCCATCTCGGACGCAAAGATATCACACCGAACACGCTTGTCGGTCGTCGGACCGCCTGCCTCAATCTTGTCAGGTCGCTACCCTAGGCCTACCGTGGCTGACGTGCGCTGCAATGCGACATGTGGTTTTGCGTATCATGCAGGCTAACCATAAAAAGGAGAGCGACCATGCGCGCCATATGTTTGCTGATGGGTCTGTTTGCGGCTGCAGCTGCTGTTGCGGATACCGTCAAGACCTTCCGAGATTGCCCGGCTTGTCCCGAGATGGTTGTGATCCCCGCAGGCAGCTTCGTAATGGGCACACCGGACGCCGCACGATCGGCACCGAACGACAGCGGTAATGACAAGGAAAAGCCCGCACGAACTCTGCAAATGAAATCCTTCAGCCTCGGCAAGTATGAAGTCACTCAGGCTGAGTGGGTCGCTATCATGGGCGACAACCCGAGTGAGAATGAAGGTAAAAATTTCCCCGTTGATCATGTGAACTGGGAGATGGCACAGAGTTTTGTGGAAAAACTGAGTAAACTCACCGGCAAGAAGTACCGCTTACCCAGCGAGTCAGAGTGGGAATATGCTGCGCGCGCCGGCACGTCAAAGGAGTACTACGATAGCGACGAGATGGCTTCACTCGATGCGTACGCGTGGTTCAATGCGAATTCAGACAAGGAAGTGCATGCGGTTGGACAGAAAAAGCCCAATCGATTTGGTTTGTACGACATGCACGGCAATGTATGGGAATGGACGCAAGACTGTTGGAACCCGAACTATCAGGGCGCACCCCAAACGCAGGTCGCATGGGAAGAGGGTAATTGCGAGTATCGGGTTAACCGCGGTGGCTCTTGGTCTAATGTCGCACGCATGCTGAGGTCAGCTTTCCGTTCGCGTTTTGCGGCCACGCTTAAAAGTCCTTATTTCGGACTTCGGGTGGCCAGATCGGACTGATTGCCTCTGCTGGCAAATAGCGATGCATGGAAAGTTATTTTATGAATAACTTTCCAGTTTTGTTTTTATAGTTATCGTCTGTCTGTTGATATCATCTGCCCGATCACTCAATAAGTCTCGCTCATGCTTTTCCCCACCGTTGAATTCGCATTATTCTTTTTGCTGGCCTTCGCGCTCGCCTGGGGAACGGTACGACACCACGTAACGCACAAGCGCGTGCTGCTGGTGCTGAGCTATTTCTTCTACGGTTTCTGGGACTGGCATTTCCTGCCGCTGTTGTTCACGATATCTCTGTATGGCTGGATCGCGGCCAAAGGTATTGAGCGAGGCACGCACAAGCGCCGCTGGCTGATCGGCGGCATCGTCGCTTGTCTGCTGACGCT
Organism: Oxalobacteraceae bacterium; assembly: GCA_947487325.1. Taxonomy (GTDB): domain Bacteria; phylum Pseudomonadota; class Gammaproteobacteria; order Burkholderiales; family Burkholderiaceae_D; genus Pernthalerella. The sequence goes on from CANKWG010000067.1 coordinate 1,754, forward strand.
GGGCTGGTACAAGTATCTGGGCTTCTTTCTTCAGAATTTTCTCAATCTCGCTAACGGCCTGGGTATTGAACTGCAGGTATCCGTCAGCTCGCCCATCCTGCCGCTGGGTATTTCGTTCATGAGTTTCCACGCGATCTCGCTGATGATCGATGTGTGGCGCGGCAAACTCGAACGTGCGCCATCGCTTGAAGATGTGCTTCTTTACGTGGCATTTTTCCCGCAACTGATTGCCGGTCCGATTCTGCGTGCATCAACCTTCATGCCACAGTTGCAGAAGGCACCAGATCCCTCGCGTATCGAAACATCACGAGCACTGTTGTTGATTGCCATAGGTCTGTTCAAGAAAGTAGTCATCGCGAATAGTCTGGCTACACTGATGGTTGACGATGTCTTCGCGAATCCGCAAAGCTTTAGTGCAAGTCAGGTGCTGCTGGGTGTTTACGGTTATGCCGCTCAGATTTACTGTGATTTTTCTGGCTACACGGATATCGCGATCGGCTGCGCGCTATTGCTGGGGTATCGCTTTCCGGATAACTTCGATAATCCCTATCGCAGCGCATCGCCGCAGGAATTCTGGCGGCGCTGGCACATATCCCTCTCGACCTGGTTGCGTGAGTACCTATTCATTCCACTCGGTGGCTCGCGTCAGGGCGAGTGGCTCAATGTGCGCAATCTGTTTATCACCATGCTGCTCGGTGGGCTATGGCACGGCGCTGCGTGGAATTTCGTAGTGTGGGGTTTCTGGCATGGGATGCTGCTAGCCATACACCGCGTCTGGGACAATTACTGGTATGCGAGGGGTGATGATGGCTGGCGTGAAACAGACCAGTGGCGTTATGCATCGCGATTTTTGCTATTCCATGCAGTGTGTATTGGCTGGATTTTCTTCCGTGCCGCTGATCTTACTCAGGCCTTCGCGGTGATGCAACAACTCGTCGCTGGCAGCTGGCACTGGGATCTGGCGCCGGGCATGCTGCTTTGCGTTCTGATGGGTATTGGTATGCATTATCTGCCGTCGCGTGTCTTGTTGCGCGCGCAGCTCGTGGGCATGCGCATGCCTGCGGTGGTTTTGGGTGCCTTGTTTGCCATCTCGCTGACAGTGATTGAAGTACTTGGTCCCAGCGCGCCGGCGCCTTTCATTTATTTTCAGTTTTGATTATGTTGCGTTCCACTTCAATCACCAATGTTATACGCGCGCTCGCATCCGCTTTGCTGGTGGCTTTAGTGCTCGAAGCGACGGGTCTTACGGTTTGGGCAGAGCGACTGGAAGTGGGTGTATTGCGCAATATTGCTCAGCCTGTCACGCAGACATGGCAGGGAATAGTGACCGGATTACACCTGGACGGGCCACGACGCGTAGCACTCGATCTGCGTGAACGCTGGTCGACGACGCTGATGCCTGTCGCCGAGGTCGTCGCGACGACTGAAACTTCGGCGACCCTACCGGCGCAAACATCGTCGACGGCGTTGAAGACTGTTGCTGAATCTATCGAAGCAAAACCTAAATCTCCAGAGGATAAAAACAAAGACCTGTCGCCCGCAGAAGCTGTAGCGGAATCGAAGATGGCGACAGCCGTCGCGCTGCAATCGGCACAGGTGGCGCTGGTAGGTGATTCCATGATGGCGGTTGGACTTGCGCCGGTGTTACGTCGTAGCGTGACGCGTGAAAGCAGTGCGCGTTTTGTGCGGGCCTATCGCTCGGGAACAGGGCTGGGTCGGCCGGACGTTTTTAACTGGCCTGTGCAGTATCCACAACTCATTGGCGCTGCGCGACCTGATTTGGTGATTTGCGCTATTGGCGCCAATGATGCGCAAAATTTTCAGGTGAGTGGCAATGTGTATTACTTTGGTACGCCGGCCTGGAAACAGATGTATGCAGAAAGAGTGCGTGACTTCGCCAAGCTGCTCACGCGTGATGGCGCGCGCGTACTGTGGATAGGCATGCCCGTCATGCGTGAGAGCGGCTTCTCCCGTCGCATGGCCTCGATCAATGTGCTGGTGAAAGAAGTACTGGCTGAATTCCCTCAAATCACTTGGGTAGATCCCAATCCCTACATCGCCGGAAGCGGTGGCAGTTTCGAGCAGTATCGTCAAGATCAGCGCGGCAAGCTAGTGCGACTTCGAGCTGATGACGGCATTCATCTGAGCGAGGATGGCGCGGCCTATTTGCTGCCAGCGATTTCTAGCTGGATGCAGAAAGCAGCGCCCGGCATCTAAAGCAGTCAGCGGACCCTACTCAGTTGCAGACTTCCTCCTCAATAGCAGCTGCATAGGGTTTACCAGAGGGCCAGACACCTAGAAAGCGATTTTCCGGCGATTTGGGTGTGAACAGCGCCGTTGGATAAGTGCCCCCCGCGACGTAATCAAACATCGCCATCGTGATACGCCAGTAGCCGTAAAAATCCAGGACGTTCAGCGAGCCTGAGCTCTCAAAGCCATCGCGACCCGCAATGCGTGTGGGTACGGTTGCTGTCGCATCAGGGAAATCAAATCGGCTGTCCGGCGCACCTGGCGAGCCATGCGCTGAACTGATTTGTTGTCCACCATCCGAGTGCGAGGGAAGCATCAACAATGTCCGGTGAGATCGAGGCAAGTGGCAAAGACGCGCTGCCCAGGCACGCGCTGTTGGAACACCGATGCTGGTATCTGCTGCGCCGCTCACCAGAAAAACCGGCAACGTGGGTGGTATCGATTCCAGTCGCGCGACCGTAGGTACAGATTCGGTTCCGTGCACCACGTGATACGCATCTCCCGGCGCGACCAACACCACCGCGCGCGGTGCGGGTAAGCCAAGTTCGGTATGTCGGACTGCAAAATTCGTCGAGATCGCTGCGCCCATAGAAAAACCCCAGTAAAGAGTTTTTTCCTCATCAATGAGCTGCGGATGGGATTGGCGCAGCATCTCAAGAGCGGCGCGTATGCCTTGTGCTGCATTCGCGGTAATTTTTTGTGGTGAGGTTTTTTCGCCTTCAGCCTGATAGACCGGATAAATCACAACAGCGCCACTGCGCACCAGCAGATCAATCAGTCCGCCAAAATTTTTCGGGTTCGTACCGCGCCAGCCGTGCATGAACAAGACCAGCGGCAAACCGGTCAGGGAGCGGGCTTCAGGTCGAAAGACATAGGCGCGAGTTTCACCGGTACCCACTGTATCGACCGCGATATCGCGGTACTGACGACGTGCTTCCCAGGCTGCGGGACTGGATTGCTTGAGCAGGGCTTGTTCGAGGGGGGACAGGGGAGCAGACAGCGTTGCGCTTGCGGTTGCCAGTAATGTAAAGATCAGTGCAAATCGACTGACAATCCGCAAACGCGAAGCGAAAATAATCACGGTTTATTTACCTTCGTTAGCCAAGCATTCATCAAAGCGACGCTGCCGGCTGGCGACCGGGCCGTAGCGTTTTTGCGCACCACTGAAGACCCATTCGATTTCTGCGTACCAGGCCTCCAGCACACTCGGGTCCAGTTCGCGCTGCTGTGCCACCAGTCTAGCGTCTTCCTGAACCTGTTTTTTGGTGCGACCTTTCTTTCGCTCTTCTGCAAATGACTCGGCATTGGTGGATACGGAGTCGCAGTAACGGCGGTAATCCGCATGCGCGGTGCCGGACATCAAAATCATCAGAGCCAGGGGGAGCAAGATCGTTTTCATTTTAAAAATAATTTCAAAAGCCGGAGTAGTCCAATATTGTCATTCGTCAGTTGATCTCGTTTATTTAGGCAAGATCGAAATATCTTTGAACACGAGTCGGGGTGCGTTAAGCACCATTGGCTCGGGTACCTGCGCAAGCACCGTCCGGCTGATGATTGCAGAATATCCGCTGCGTCGCAACAATAGTGCTCGTGTTCTGCGCCACAATCACTCAGAGTTTATAAAAACAAAACGCCATCCGCACATCCGATCACATTGCTATCCATTGCCAAAAAACCGTGGAATAATCAGACCGATAAAACTCTGCCGGCCCAGCCGGACAGATAGAAAAAATAATCGGGGGAGATCACTATGCTGCTGGATGTCAGGACCTATGTGTGCAAACCTGGAACACTGAAGGCTCACCTGGATCTTTATGCAAAGCTGGGCAAGGCGCCCCAAGTGCGCCACCTCGGTACGCCTTTACTGTTTGCCGCTTGCGAGACCGGTAATCCCAATGAATACATTCACATCTGGTGCTACAAAAATGCCGCCGATCGCGAAGAGCGTCGTGCTGGCCTGTGGGTTGATCCAGAATGGCTGAGCTATGTGAAGCAAAGTGCTGAACTTGGTGCACTGGAAAGCCAGCAAAACAAATTAATGAAACCGGTGGACTTTTTTCCTTTGTAAATGCGATTGATCGCTCAGCCAAAATAAAAATCACAGGAGATCTCATGAAACGTATCGTGAAACTGCTTGCCCTGGGCCTTTGCCTATCGCCTGTGCTGCTGTATGCGCAGGAGAGCAAACCCTTGCGTATCGGTGTGCCGACGTCGGTGCAATTGCAGGTGGGTCGCGATACCATCACAGCCGTCAAAATGGCGGTGGATGAGATCAATAAAAAAGGCGGTATCCTCGGACGCAAGGTCGAATATGTCACCGCAGATGAAACTGAAAATCCCGAGACGGGCATCAGCGCGATCAAGAAACTGGTCTCCGATGAAAAAGTCGAGCTACTGGTAGGTGGCTACACCAGCGGTGTGACGCTGGCACAGTTGCCGCATATCGCTGCATCAAAAACTATTTATCTGGGTGTTGGTGCGGCTTCGCCGAGCATCACGGCCAAAGTCAAAAACGACTACGACACTTACAAATATATTTTCCGCGTCGGACCAATCAACGCGGCGCATCAAGCGCGCGCGCTGGTTGAATACATTTCGGGTTTTGTGATTGGTGAACTCGGCTACAAGAAAATCGCGATCGTCGGTGAGAACGCAAAATGGGTTCAGGATCTGGTGCCGGTACTCAAGCGAGGTGCTGCCGAAGTGGGTGCCGATATCCGCATGACGGAATTGTTTGATACGCAGACATCAGATTTCTCGCCGCTGCTCGCTAAGGTGAAATCCAGTGGTGCGCAATACATGATCGTCATTCTGTCGCATGGTTCCAGCGATGTCTTTGCCAAGCAGTGGCATGACGCGCAGGTACCGGTGCCCTACGGCGGCATCGACGTGAAGAGCATGGATGGCGATTTTTTCAATCGCATTGGTGGTAAGTCCATCTCCGAGGTGGCTGCTAACTTCGCAGTGCGCGCGCCGCTCACCAAAAAAACTATTCCTTTCTTTGATAACTTCAAAAAGAATTCACCGAACTATCCGGTGTACACGGCCTTTTTCGCCTATGACGCGATCTTCTTGTATGCCGAGGCTGTCAAGCGCGCTGGCAGCTTTGACACAGACAAGGTAATCAAGGAGCTAGAGAAGACCCGCTTCGAAGGGGTCGCCGGCGAAATCAGCTTTGATGAAAATCATGATGTATTGCCGGGCAAAGGTAAGACCAATCTGATCTTCGTGCAGTGGCAGGACAAGGGCGAGCGTGTGGTTCTCTTTCCCAAGGAGCTTCGCACCGGGAATTTCATCCTGCCACCTTGGATGAAAAAATAAATTGGAAATCCTGATCTACGGCGCTGTCACCAGCGCCATCTACGCGATGCTCGCGGTAGGCTTCACGCTGATTTTTGGCGTGGCTCGCGTGTTGAATCTGGCGCATGGATCGTTCTATGCGCTGGGCGCGTATGGCGCGTATGTACTGACTTCCATCGTTGGCCTGCCATTGTGGCTGGCAGCGATACTGTCAGTCATCGGTGTCGCCGTATTTGGCGTGCTGGTAGAAAAAATTCTGATTCGGCCACTGCGCTATTCGCAGCTGGGTGTGCTGATGATCACACTCGCCATTGCACTGGTGGTCGAGCAAACTTTATTTCTGACCTTCGGTTCCGAGTACCGTAATGTACCGGCCTTTGTGGATGCCAAGATCAACATCGGTGGCGTGGATGTGGCCGGCCAGCGTTTGCTCACGCTCGTGGTGGCGGGTGTGTCGATTGCGGTGCTCTATCTCTTCATACAGCGCACACGCCTAGGTAGCGCGATTCTCGCGATTTCTCAGGATGCGGATGCGGCCAAATACATGGGGATACCCAGTGATCGTATCTTCTCGCTGGTGATGGCGATTTCCGCGGCACTGGCGGCGCTGGCCGGCATACTCGCCGGGCCATTTCTTTCGGTGCAGCCGTCGATGCATTTACTGCCTATCGTCAAAGCGTTTGCGATCGTGGTGGTGGGCGGACTCGGCTCCATTCCCGGCAGTATTCTGGCGGCCTTCATGCTGGGTTACGCGGAAACCATCGTGGCTTATGAAATCTCCACCAGCTGGACCGAGATCGTTTCGGTGTTGGCCACGCTGCTGATGCTGGTCTTCCGGCCAGCCGGTATTTTCGGTAAAAGGACGGCGTTTTAAATGGCGGCGCTCGGATCTCTCGACAAGCTGAGCACGACAGCGGGCTTGGTTTCGCTCGTCCTGCTTGCTCTTCTGCCGGTGCTAGTGGGTGGCAGTTATCTGGTGGGTGTGCTGACGGTTGCGGCGATTTACGGCATCTGGGCAGTGAGCTGGGATTTCATGTCTGGGCTGACTGGGCGCGAGAATTTCGGCCATTCGCTCTTCATCGGCGTTGGTGCGTATGCCGCGGGTTTTTTGAATGTACAAATGGGTGTCGGCCCATGGTGGAGTCTGCCAGCCAGCATGGTGCTAGCCATGTTCTTCGGGCTCTTGTTGGGTTTTCCGACGCTCAGGCTCAAAGGGCCGTACTTTGCGCTGGCGATGCTATCGGCAGCCGTGATCATGCAGCGTCTGATGCTGATTTTCTGGGAATACACCGGCGGTGAAGAGGGCATACAAGACATCACGCCGTTGATCAAAAATCACTTGCACTATTACTGGTTCGTGCTGGGCGTGCTGGGTCTCACCACTTGGCTGCTTGCCTGGTTGGCGCGTTCGCGTTGGGGCCTGATACTGCGCGCGATCAAAGGCGACGAGGCCACGTGCATGGCCGCTGGCTTGCCCATCACAACGTACAAGATTATCTCGCTCATCATCAGTGCGGCCTTCGCAGGATTGGGTGGTGCGCTTTACGCGCACTATCAGTTGCAAGTGAGCCCGCAGTTGTTTGCGGTGGTTACGTCGATCACGATTATCACGATGGTATACGTTGGTGGTATCGGCACCATTTTTGGACCCGTCGGCGGGGCGCTATTGCTGACGCTGATGACCGAGGGGCTGCGCAATTTCGGCGAATGGCGTTTGATGATCTACAGCGTTTTGTTGATTCTTATTTTGTTCTTCCTGCCTAACGGTGTGGTTGCGCCTATCTGGAAAAAAATTCGCGCAATGCTGTCGTCTCCCGCGCAGAGTGTGGGTACACAGCGACCAACAGACAAAGCGACAGGGGAGGTGTGAGATGTCAGACTACCTTCTCGACGTCAAACAAATTAACAAACGTTTCGGTGGTCTTCATGCCGTGCGTGATGTCAATCTTCAGGTTCGCCGGGGTGAGATCGTTGGCATTCTGGGCCCCAATGGTGCCGGCAAGACGACGCTCTTCAATCTGCTTACGGGATTCATTCCCCCGGATGAGGGTACGGTGAATTTTCAAGGGCGATCGATACGTGGTCTTAAACCGCACAAGATCGTCAATCTGGGTGTGGCTCGTACTTTCCAGCTTTGTCGGCCTTTCGTCGGCATGAGCGTGATCGAAAATGTACTGGTCGGCAGCTTAGGGCCGCGTGTCAGTGATGTCGATCTCGGCGCGCGCTCCATGCACTTGCTGTCCGAGGTCGGTCTTGCAGAGAAAGCGGATACACCCTCCGAGTTATTGTCCTATGGTGATCTGCGGCGTTTGGAAATCGCTCGCGCACTGGCAACCGATCCTGAGTTGCTCTTGCTTGATGAGCCTTTTGCTGGTTTGGGTAGTGCCGAGATCGAATCAATATCTGCACTCATACGCAAGCTGCATGCAGAAAAAAATCTCACTATTCTGCTCATTGAGCACAAGCTGCGCGAATTCATGCAGCTGGTATCCCGCGTAGTGGCGCTAGATTTTGGCGAGGTGATTGCCGAAGGGGTTCCGGCAGAGATTGTCAGTCATCCACGTGTAATTGAAGCCTACATTGGCAAGCAAACGCCGGAGGCACTTGCATGATGCTTGAGATCAGCGGCCTGAGCGCTGGCTATGGCAAGGCCATTGCGCTGGAAAATCTCAATCTGCAAATCAAGGCAGGTGAATTAGTGACGGTGCTGGGGCCTAACGGTGCAGGCAAGTCGACTTTGCTGAAAGTGATTTCACGGGCGATATCGTCGCAGGGACAGTTGCAGTTCGAGGGGCACTCCTTGCATGATTACTCGACAGAACAGGTGGTCGGTCTGGGCATTTGTCATTGTCCCGAAGGCCGTCGTCTTTTTCCCGAGCTGACGGTGGCAAAAAATCTGCAGCTGGGTGCTTATCTCAGGCGCGATAAGGTAGCCGTTGCCGCTGATATGGCGCGAGTGCTTGCGCTGTTTCCGATATTAGCCGAGCGCGAGCATCAGATCGTCAGCACGCTTTCAGGTGGTCAGCAGCAAATGGTGGCGATCGGTCGTGCCTTGATGGGCGGGCCCAAATTGCTGATGCTTGATGAGCCCTCGGTTGGTATCGCGCATCGTCTCAAGCTGGAACTTTTTTCTGCGATACGGCAGATTTGCGACAGTGGTGTTGCCATCCTGATGGCGGAG
>CANKWG010000068.1 GCA_947487325.1 Oxalobacteraceae bacterium
GAGCCAGTGGAAGGCGTTGCTGCGCTCTGGAGACATGTCTTTGCAGGTAGTATTCGCGACCACGCATTTGCGCGTGTCTCGCGCACGCAAGCGTCGGCACTGGTTCGCGCCAGCCATGACGATTGGGTGATACGCGCTTGCCCTCATCACGGACCCGGAATCTCACGCGCTGCCGAGGGTGGCTATCACGCCGTCTGGTTTGGCGATCGCAAAGGCCAGCAAAGGGTGCGTTACGGCAGACTGGATGCTGATGGGCGTGCTACCGGCAAGGTGCTGGAATTGCCTGATGCGCGCGCCGAGCATCCTGATTTGGTCAGTAGCGGTCAACGGGTGGTGATTGCGTGGCGCAGCTTTGATGGCGTCAACACACAAGTGAGTGTCTGGATTTCCGAGGACGATGGACGTCATTTCACGCTACGACGGCTGCAGTCGTCAGCCCTGGACAATGACTATCCCAGACTGATCGAGAGCAAGGGCAAAATAGCGCTGGTCTGGCGAACTGAGAGAGAAATTCATGTCACCCATTTTTAACTATGCCATTGGCTTGTTGATGCTTCTGTGCATGCAGTGCTTTTCTGCACCAACGGCAGTGGAGACCTTCGATCAATCGACTTGGCCCGTCCTGCTCAGTCAGCACCGACAGTCAGCGATGATTGTATTTTCTTCGGTCAGCTGTACGCATTGTCCCGCTGCGATCGAGCGGCTCGCCGCGCATCGGGCTGCCGGTCGATCAGCCACGCGTTTGTATGTTGTGCTGATGGACAGTGAAGATGACGTGGCTGCGTTGAGCAGTCCGCATCATCGTCTTGCGGATCGCTTGTTTGCGTTTCGTGGTCGTGCGCAGCCTATACAGTACGCGGTGAATCCGGATTGGCGTGGGATGACGCCCTATATTGCCTATGTTGATGGCAAGGGTGGTGCACGCTTTGTGCTGGGTGAGCCAGATGAAAAGACGCTGGCGATCTGGCTAAAAAGTAAAAAATGAACTTGAATAAAAAACGGATACCCGCAGGTATCCGTTTCAGCAGTCTATTGCAACAGAGTTAATCGAAGACTGGCGATTCCACACCCAAAATTTTATGCAGCTTCGGCGAAGTCGTCGTGTACTGCATGTGAATTTTTTTCTCGGGGAAGATGTACGGTGCAGCACCAAAAGCGGCCAGTGCAGCTTCATGAAAGCCTGAGAGAATCAGTTTTTTCTTGCCAGGGTAGACGTTGATATCACCCACCGCAAAAATACCGGGCACGTTAGTTTCAAATTTTTCCGTGTCGACTTTGAGCTGCTTGCGCTCAATGTCCAGTCCCCATTCGGCAATTGGGCCCAGCTTTGGCGAAAGACCAAAGAAAACCAGCAAGTCATCTAATGGCAGACGTCGCGTAACGCCATCAGCGCCCGTGACCTTGATCTCGGTGAGCTTGTCGTCGCTGGATTCGAAGCCAGTCACCTGACCGATCACCAGTTGCATTTCGAATTGCTCGCAAAGCTCTTTCATTTTTGCGACAGAGGCTGGCGCCGCGCGGAACTCATCGCGACGATGCAAAAGAATCACGGATTCTGCTTTGCACTGAAGGTTGAGGGCCCAGTCCAGCGCCGAATCACCGCCACCGCAAATGACGATATTGCGGCCAGTAAAGCGAGCCGGATCTTTCACGCGGTAGAACAACTGCGTGCCTTCGAAAGCTTCGATACCATCGACCTTGATCGTGCGTGGCTGGAATGAGCCTACGCCAGCGGCGATGAAAATGGTTTTGGTGATGAAGCGGGTACCAATTGAGGTTTCCAGATCGAAGCGGCCATCATCGCGTTTTTGCACCAGGGTGACTTCCTGACCCAAATGAAAGGTCGGTTCAAACGGTTCGATCTGCTTGAGTAAATTGTCAGTCAGCTCTTGTCCAGTGCAGACGGGCACCGCTGGTATGTCGTAAATCGGTTTGTCCGGATAAAGTTCAACGCACTGACCGCCGACGGCAGCGAGTGAATCGATCACATGGGCTTTGATTTCCAGCAGGCCCAGCTCGAAGACCTGAAACAGGCCAACAGGTCCGGCACCGACGATTACGGCATCGGTTTCAATGGGAGTTTTTACAGAGGTGTTCATTCGAGTCAGAGAAGTTGGATGCTGTAGAGCTAGATAACGTACCAACCCCGGCCTGGGCCGGGGCTGAAGATGAATTACACGGCGCCCTTTTCAGGCATCCGGTGCGATCAGCGTTCGAGATACTGCAATTTTTCCTTGGTGTCTTTCCACTCTTCTGCATCGGCGAGTGGCGCTTTTGACTTGGTGATCGACGGCCATTTACGAGCCAGGTCGACATTAAGTTTGATGAACTGCTGTTGATCCGCCGGTACGTCTTCTTCAGCGTAGATCGCATTGACTGGGCATTCGGCCACGCAAACTGCGCAGTCAATGCATTCATCCGGATCGATGGAGAGGAAATTAGGCCCCTCGCGGAAGCAATCCACAGGGCAGACATCTACGCAGTCCGTGTAACGGCAGCGGATGCATGATTCGGTCACGACGTGGGTCATACAACAGTCCTATCTGTGAATATTTTTAAAACAAAAGTGCAGAAAAACAGCCGGAAACACCCGCAAAATCCAAGACCTTACCTGCAAGGCCCGCTCCGGATGGCGGGGGTTTTTCTGGCCGTCAAAGGCCCAAGCGCACCTTTTTGGCAAAGCGTTGTATTTTAAGACAAATTGTATGCCCTCACACGGTTCGCTTAGATGAATTTTGAATATACAAATACGTGCCCGGCCCTTGGGTCGTGAATATTTTGGCATCGTCGTCTGAAATAAAATCAAGCGCGCAGTTCGGCGTGGCTTTCTTTACCGGGATAAAATCGGCCGGCCACAACAGGGGAATCCATGGATACATCCGCCGCACGACAGGCGATTTTCAGCCGCATTCGCAAAGCCCAGAACCGAGCACCCGAGCCGACGCCCGCGGAGCTTGCCCAAGTCAGCGACTATCTGGGTCACCACGAGTCTGGACCCAGACCCGATCTCGGCAGTGATCTGGTCGAGCGTTTTCGTGCCCAGGCCTTACGGACTTCGCAGACCTTTGATGAGGTGGCAAATCTGGACGACGTGCCGGCAGCGGCTGCACGATACATAGACAGCATCGGTGTGGCTAAATCGGCAATTGCTTGGCAGTCGCTCACCACGCTCCCTTGGCAGGCATCCGGTATCCGTGTGGATTTCCGGCCGCCAGTCGACAAAGATCTGGTCGGCATTACCGGCTGTTTTTGCGCTGTGGCCGAGACCGGTACCCTGATGCTGCTGTCCGGTGCGGACACCTTCGCATCGGCCGCGCTGCTTCCAGAAACCCATATCGCTATCGTGCCTGTGTCACGTGTGGTGGGTTCTATCGAGGACGCGTTTGCGCTTGCCAAAAAAGAGCGCGGCGAGCTGCCGCGCGCGACCAATTTCATTTCCGGGCCCTCACGCACGGGAGATATCGAGCAGACGATTGTGCTGGGTGCGCACGGCCCCTACCGGGTGCACGTGATTCTGGTGCGTGACGTTTGAGCGTCACTGCTGAGCATGACGTCTGACTCAAGGGGAGCTCAACTGAAGCCGAAAATTCTCGTTACGCGCGCAGTATTTCAGGAAGTGATCGATTATCTATCGGAATATTTTGATGTCGATTCAAACCAATCGGACGAAGTTTTTTCCGATGCTGAGCTAATAAGGCGTCTGCAGGGCAAGGCGGGTGTCTATGCCAATCCTACCAACCTCATGTCGGCTGAAGTCATACGCAGCGCACCTGAGCTGCGCGCGATCTGCAACATGGCGGTGGGCTATAACAATATTGATGTCGCCGCTGCGACAGCCGCGGGCATCATGGTGACCAATACACCGGATGTGCTCAACGAGACCACCGCTGATTTTGGCTGGACCTTGCTGATGGCGACGGCGCGACGCGTGACCGAATCCGAGCATTATCTGCGCGCCGGTCTATGGAAAAAATGGAACTATGACAGTTTCATGGGTGTGGACGTGCATGGCAGCACCCTGGGTGTCATTGGCATGGGCCGCATCGGCCGGGCGGTTGCCCGACGTTCGATGGGTTTCAATATGAAAGTCATCTACAACAACCGTTCGCGTCTGGCACCCGAGCTGGAAGCCGAAGCGAACAACGCGCGGCACGTGAGCCGCGAAGAGCTCTTGCGCAGTGCCGACCATGTGGTGCTAGTGCTGCCCTACTCGAAAGAGTCGCATCATCTGATCGGCGCAGCCGAGCTGGCGTTGATGAAGCCGACGGCAACGCTGATCAATATCGCGCGCGGTGGTATTGTCGATGACGCTGCGCTGATTGATGCGCTCAGTGCCGGGAAAATCGCTGCAGCGGGTCTGGATGTATTCGAAAATGAGCCAGCATTTAATCTCGGCTTTCTGAAGCTGAGTAATGTGGTGCTTACGCCCCACATCGGTAGCGCCTCTGGTTCGACGCGCCGCGCAATGGCGGACTGCGCTGCGGACAATTTGATTGCTGCGCTCTCAGGTCATCGTCCACCGAATTTGCTGAACCCAGAATCATTCAAATAACAACCAACACGCTCGATAGGGCAGGAGATAACGATGGCCGATTTCACGATTGTTCAGCAGCACAGCTTGTCAATGGAGGGAGCTCGCGCTGCCGCACAAAAAGTGGCCGACCAGATGGCGGTTGATTATGAAATGACGCACCAGTGGGCAGGTGATGTACTCGAGTTCAAGCGTAGCGGATTTTCCGGGACGCTTGCGCTCTCGGAAGGCAGTGTTCAGCTTGAGGTTGTGCTTGGTTTCATGCTGCGCGGCTTCGCGAAAAAAATTGAAGAGCAAGTGAGCAAGAACATGAACAAAGTGTTCTGCGGCGACGCCGATCAGGATGCCGCCTAAAAGTGCGCAAGCGGGCCAGCCGGCCCGCTCTTGCACTGATCAGACTTCCAGCAATTCCACATCAAAAATCAGAGTCGCGTGGGGCGGAATCACGCCGCCGGCACCGCGTGCGCCGTAGCCAAGCGCTGATGGGATGACCAGTCGGCGTTTGCCGCCGACCTTCATGCCTTGCACGCCCTGATCCCAGCCTTGAATGACTTGGCCGGCGCCGAGTGAAAACTCGAAGGGTTCATCACGATCTACGCTGGAATCAAATTTCTCGCCGGGGCTACCATCGTCGTTTTGCAGCCATCCTGTGTAATGAACCGAGACAAACTGGCCTGCCGCCGCCTCGGCGCCATCGCCAACGGTCAGTTCTTCGTATTGCAGGCCGGAGGCCGTCATGATCAGGGACATGATCTTTCCTTCATGGTTGGTCAACAAGAGTCCGGCATTCTAGCAGCCACGACCCTTTTATAATGCTGGACGACCATGATGCCTCTTTTTACCTCCCTCTTGCGCGCCATCGCCTCTCAGCTGCACTTCCGGATGCTGCTGCTGACACTATTGCCTTTGTTAATAGGGCTAGTGCTGTGGGGTTTGCTGCTGTGGCAAGGACTGCAGCCACTCATAGACCAGTTGCATCAGTGGTTCTCCGATTATTCGCTGTTCAGGGAAGTGGGTGAGCGGATGGATACCTGGGGTCTGTCAGCGATCAGAACGCTGATGGTGCCATTGCTAGCGATGTGGCTTTTGCTACCGCTGATGATTCTGAGCGCATTGTTACTCGTTGTCTTGTTGTCCATGCCCGCTATCGCGCGCCATGTCGCGGCAAATTATTACCCTCAGCTCGTCATGCGCCACGGTGGTTCCTTTGCCGGCAGCTTGTGGATTTCCTTGTCATCGTTCACGGTGTTTCTGATCATCTGGCTAGTCACGCTGCCGCTGAACCTCGTACCTTTGTTTGCGCTGTGTATTCAGCCATTGCTCTGGGGTTGGTTGACCAGTCGGGTGATGGCCTATGATGCGCTGGCCGATTTTGCAGATCCTGATGAGCGCCGCGCGATATTGAATCGACAGCGCTGGCCTTTGCTGGCCATCGGCGTGGCGACGGGCAGTCTCGGTGCAATACCCGGTTTGCTCTGGCTGGGTGGCGTAGTTTCGGTGATTCTGTTTCCGCTGTTGGCAGCGCTGGCGATTTGGCTTTATCTGCTGGTTTTCGTGTTCAGCGGTTTGTGGTTCCAGCATTACTGCCTTGATGCGCTGGCCCGCTTGCGCAGCACGCCGATGAGTACCGATGATCCTGGCCGCATCATCGATATCAACTAACCTCTCTAAATGGGTAATGTATGAGTTTTGGCATCATCATCATTGGCGACGAAATCCTGTCGGGCAAGCGCACCGACAAGCATCTGGCGAAGCTGATCGAGCTGTTATCAGCGCGTGGCCTGAGTCTGTCGTGGGCTGAGTATGTGGGTGATGATCCTGCGCGCATTACCGAAACATTCAGGCGCACGATGGCCACGACGGATATTGTTTTTTCCTGCGGCGGCATAGGCGCTACGCCCGACGATCACACCCGACAATGTGCTGCAGCCGCGCTCGGTGTGCCGCTGGTACTGCATCCCGAAGCCAAGGAAAAAATTCGCGAACGCATTCGCGATATGTCACTGGAATCCGGTGTCGAGCCTGATTTCGACAAGCCTGACAATCTTCATCGCCTGAAGATGGGCGAATTTCCGCAGGGTGCGGAGATCATTCCGAATGCCTTCAATAAAATTCCGGGCTTCGCTGTGCGTAACGTTCACGGTGGCGTGCATTATTTTCTGCCGGGTTTCCCGGTCATGGCTGAGCCCATGATGAATTGGGCGCTTGATACTCATCATTCTGACTTATTTCATCAGTTCGCCTACATCGAAAAATCCGTGATCGTGCACGATGGTATCGAGTCCACACTGACACCGCTGATGGAGGCGCTCGAGGCCGAATTTCCGGGTATTCGTGTGTTTAGTCTGCCTAGCGTTGGCGATGGCACGCGTCGCCGGCACATCGAATTGGGTGTCAAGGGTGATCCCGAGATCGTGGAAATAGCTTATGTGCGTATGCTGGCCGGTCTGGATGCATTGACGCAGGATTACAGCAGCAGCTAACGCTGCTGCGCGGATGTCAGGCTGCTGCTGGTTTCCCCTGATCGAGCAATCCCTGAGTGCGGATGAAAGCAATCACTTAGCGCGTACGTCATAGGTTTACGAATCCACCTTCATATAAGCCACATAATCGTTTTACTCGATAGCATCTTGTCTGCCATCCTTCAGGTTGAGGTGACGCGCTTATGTCATGGTGCGCGCTCTCAAAAAGAGTAGCGTAGAGTGGTTTTGAGAAAATTTGGTGCGGAACGCACCGTGGGTAGGATCAGACGTGACCGCGAGTGCGACGAATGGTCGCTAGAATTATCTTCATCGCGTACAGAATGATCAGTGTCCCGACCAAATCGCCAATGAACATGGCGGTAAAACTAGTCAGCATTTCCGTGTGTACGTCTCTCAGCGTGTACCAAACCGAGTGCAGCAGAGCACTCACGAATGCATAAACGAGGCAGAGAAGCGCCAGTTTTGCTGCATTGAGTTTCTCCAGCGTTGCGGGCATGCCATTGATTATTGCGAGTCTGTAAACCAGATACGGCGCACCCGCCGAGATGAAGGCTGATACCAGATTAGTAACTAAGCCCATGTCGCCATAGGTTTGGATGGAAATAATCAGGGAGGCAATCAGCAAACCGATCGCACCCTCTACGCCTAGCAGTAAGGTGCAGAGCAGACGAACGCCGGCGGGAAGAAAAATCCAGTTGGCGCCGCTATGCAGTTCAAGCGCATTGAATAGGATCATGTTCAGGTGGAAGCACCCGAAGTAGAGCGTGGCGGAGGTCAAAACGGAAATCAGCTGCAATCTAAACATTTTCTGGACGAGCTGACAGGTTTTATTGCTGATTGAATGTGGAGCCGATTATAACGAAAGCCTATAGGGAAATTTCAAAATTCCGGGTGAATTTGTTTCCAAGTGTTACGCTGCTTTGCCGTGACGTCGAGCTGTAATTAGCGCTAACAGAAACGGCCTGATAGGGGCAGGCCGTTTCTTCATGCTTCTTCTTCCAGATTTATTTTTTTGTGCGGGCACTCGATTTTGTCGCCATCGTAGTGAGCTGCGTGCTCGCGGCGCTGATGCCTGATTCGAGTTGCTCGATCGCGTCCTGCGTGGTTTGGTTGATCTGACCGTATCCGGACGCTGCATTGTCGATTGCAGCCTTGAGAAGGTTGATCGAGCTTTGTGAACCTTCGGGCGCGCCGGTGCCAAGCTTGTCAAGCATTGACACGATCTCGCGACTGTTTTCGTTGACCTTGTCTTGCGTAATGCGCGCCAGCTGCCTATGGGTTCCTGAGGCTATGTTTGAAAGATGACGCACATAGGTGATGAGGATATCCGTATGCGGTTGAAATTGGTTGTTGCTGACATTCATGAAATCCTGTGGGTCTTTCGCGCCCATGAGTTGCTGTGCACTACCAACAGACATATCCATGCTCGCCCGCACGGCCTGCAAATTCAATCCCATGAGTTTTTCCACGGTCTCGATCATGGACTCGGCCATCGACGTGGCAAAGCTGATTTGTGATGATAGGTGGGTGCGGGCAGTAGATGACAACAGGTCGGGCGAGATCATGAGGAATACTCCTGAGGGGTGAGAAGAAATGACGATGGGCGTGCTGCATTGCAGCAGTCACTATTCTTGCGGGGCGAGCTTGGGTGTGTCAAGCGGAATTATTGCGCTGCATCAGGGGAATTTGATTTCATGTGAAAAGCGTATCGCCGTATCCCATTCGACCACGAAAAAGCCTGAGTGATCGTCTCGCAGAGGGCGTAGCAGGGCTGCATGCTAGACTCGCCGGTCTTCAGTTTTACCGCAGCGAACCGTGAGAGCTTTCTACAGCGACCGCTTTGTACTTCCTCTGCCAGACGGCCATCGCTTCCCTATGCAAAAGTACCGGATGCTGCGGGATGCGGTCGACAGCGGCATGCCGACGGTTTGTCTTGAGGAAGCGCCGCATACAACGGATGGTGTTCTGGCACTGGCGCATCATCCGCATTACATACACCGGGTGACGATCGGCGCGCTTTCTTCAAGCGAGCAAAAGGCAATTGGCTTTCCCTGGTCGCCTGAGATGGTCGAGAGGTCAAGGCGCTCTGCCGGAGCGACCATCGCAGCTTGCCGCGCGGCGATTGCCGAGGGAACGGCCGTCAATCTTGCGGGTGGCACGCATCACGCGCATGCTGATCGTGGCGAAGGATTTTGCGTATTCAATGATGCGGCAATCGCCGCTAGATTGATGCAGGCCGAGCGCCGTGTATCGCGGGTTGCGATTGTTGATCTCGATGTTCATCAGGGTAATGGCACTGCGTCGATACTTGCGAATGATGATTCGGTATTTACCTTGTCAATGCACGGTGAGAAGAACTATCCGTTCGAGAAGGCCGTCAGCGATCTGGATGTCGCACTACCTGATGAGACAGATGACGACGGCTACCTTGAGCAGCTTGCGTCCGCGCTGGCGCAAATGTTTGCGCGTTTCGATCCGCAACTGATTATTTATCTCGCCGGCGCAGACCCGCATGAAGGTGACCGGCTGGGTCGCCTGAAATTGTCCATGGAGGGGCTGGCGGCGCGTGACCGGATGGTTCTTGATGCAGCGCAGGCGCGTGGTTTGCCCGTTGCACTGGCGATGGCCGGCGGCTATGGCAGAAGTATCGACGACACCGTCGCTGTACATAGTCAGACGGTCAGCATTGCGGCCAGTTATTGCAGTGTTCGTTTGGAGACTGCATGAGCTCGACAGCGGCATCAGAGCGCGCCCCATGGATGGAAGCCAGCATGCCATTGCTGTTCGTACTTATATGGAGTACGGGTTTTATCGTCGCGAAATTCGGCTTGCCCTATGCGCCTGTGATGACGTTTTTGTTGTTGCGATATGTGTGCGTATTGCTGATTCTGGTGCCCGCATTGCTGTTGGTGCGTGCGCCGTGGCCCCAAGGGCAGGTGACACACATTGCCATCGCTGGCGTGTTGGTGCAGGCCGGTTATTTGTCGGGGGTATGGACAGCCATCAAGCTGGGTATGCCTGCCGGTCTGGCTGCACTGATCGTGGGCTTGCAGCCTTTGCTGACGGCTTTTGGTGCGCGTTTTATTGGTGAACCCGTAAGCGGGCGGCAGTGGCTGGGCTTGATTCTCGGGCTGGCCGGTGTGGCGTTGGTGGTATCGAACAAGCTCGCGTCGACCGGCAGCTCCATCATCAACGTGACGCTGTGTTTCTTTGCGCTGTTATCGATTACGGCAGGCACGCTGAATCAAAACGGTTTTTTCCGCGCTTCGATTTGCGG
>CANKWG010000069.1 GCA_947487325.1 Oxalobacteraceae bacterium
ATCACGGTTGATGCCGGCAATCTCTGGCTGGCAGCGCAGCAGGGGCAGTTGCAGCCGCTGAAGTCTTCGATACTGAGTGCGAATATCCCAGCGCATCTGCGTGACCCCGGCAACCAGTGGTTTGGCCTGTCCGTGCGTGCGCGCACGATCGTCTACAACCCAGAGTCGGTTCGTCCCTCGGATTTATCAACCTATGAGGATCTTGGCAGCCCTAAATGGAAAGGCAAGCTCTGTCTGCGCACCAGCAAGAAGGTTTACAACCAGTCGCTGATTGCAATGATGATGAATGAATTGGGCGAAGCTAAAACAGAAGCCATCGTCAAAAGCTGGGTCGCCAATCTAGCTACCGATGTCTTCCCTGATGACACCGCTTTACTAAAAGCGATTGCCGCAGGCCAGTGCCAAGTCGGTATCGTCAACACGTATTATCTCGGCCGCTTGCTGGTCAAAGATCCGCAATTCCCAGTGGCGCTCTTCTGGGCTAATCAGAACGGCAGTGGCGCACATGTGAACGTCTCAGGTGCTGGCGTGACCCGTCATGCGAAGAATGTCGCCGGTGCGCAAAAGCTGATCGAGTATTTATCCATGGACGCTGCGCAAAATTTTTATGTGGATGAAGATCTCGAATTCCCCGCCAACCCCAAAGTAAAAGTCAATTCCATCATCAAGCAATGGGGACCATTCAAGCAAAATCTGTTGAACGTGTCCAAGGCGGGTGAGTTGCAGTCCGCTGCAACGCGATTGATGGATCGCGCCGGCTATAAATAAAAACTTTATGATCCATAGCGCTTCAAGGCCGGCCTGGTCGGTGCTGGCGCTCTCGCTGCTCACGCTGGTGCCGCTGGCGGTAGTGATGGGTAGCTGGTTGCATCCGCAGCCCGAAGTCTGGGGACACCTTCGCACCTTCGTCTTGCCAGCAGTACTAAAAAACACGCTGTGGATGGCGCTGGGTGTGGGCACGGTAGTCACATTGCTGGGCGTGTCGCTTGCCTGGCTGACGGCGATGTGCGAATTTCCTCTACGTCGATTCTTTGCCTGGGCGCTGGTACTGCCCTTGGCCTTACCCTCCTATGTGCTGGCTTCGGTCATGGTGGGGTTGCTGGACTATAGCGGCATCGTGCAAACGTTCTTGCGGCAGGTTTTTGGTGCGTCGCTGATGCTGCCGTCCGTACGCTCGATCTCGGGCGCGATCGTGGTGTTTGGCCTTGTGCTCTATCCCTATGTGTATCTGCTTGCACGCCAGGCTTTCATCACCCAGGGACGACGTGCGATGGAAGCGGCGCAAACGCTGGGGATGCGACGCAGTACTGCTTTTTTCAAAGTGGCTTTGCCGATGGCGCGTCCGTGGTGGGCCGCCGGCATTACGCTGGCGCTGATGGAAATGCTGGCTGATTTCGGTACGGTCGCGATATTCAATGTCGACACCTTCACCACCGCCATTTACAAAGCCTGGCTGAGTCTCTTCAATCTGCCCGCCGCATCACAGCTTGCTTCATTGCTGGCCGTGACCGTCCTATTGTTGGTGTGGCTGGAGCAGCGTGCCCGTGGGCAGCGGCTTTACACCGGTACTGGGGCGACTGCGCGCGCGTCGCAGCAAGAGCGCATTGTGCTGCGAGGCGCTGCGGCGGCGATGGCATTCAGTGGGTGTGCGCTGGTTTTAGTATTGGCATTCATCGTTCCCGTTTTGCAGCTTTTGCAATGGGCGCTTGCAGTCGCTCCCAGCGATTGGGATACGCGCTATTGGGGATTCATCGGTCATTCGCTACTGCTGGCGGCGCTGGCTGCCTTGCTGGTCGTAGCGGCCGGATTATGGATGGCCTACGCGCAGCGCCAGCATCCGGGTCGTTTGACGCAAGGGTGGGTACGCTTGTCGACGCTGGGTTATGCATTGCCGGGCATGCTGTTGTCGGTGGGTTTGTTTGTGCCCGTTGCCTGGCTGGACTTGCAGCTGATGCCACTCTGGCAGTCCTGGGGTGTGATACCCGCACCGGTCATCAAGGGAACGTTGGCGGTGATGCTGCTCGCACTCTCAGCGCGATTCATGGCAGTGGGCTATGAACCTATGCAGGCAGCGATGCAGCGCATCACATCGCATCAGGAACAAGCGGCACGCAGTCTGGGATTGAATCGCTGGCAGACGCTGCGTCGTTTGCATTTGCCGATGCTACGTTCTGGCTGGCTGGGCGCGAGCCTGTTGGTGTTTGTGGAAGTGATGAAAGAAATGCCGATCACGCTGATGACGCGTCCGTTTGGTTGGGACACGCTAGCGGTTCGTGTGTTTGAAATGAGTTCAGAGGGTATGTGGGAGCGAGCAGCACTGCCCAGCCTGTGCATCGTTGCAGCAGGTATTTTGCCGGTGATTTTGCTGGTGCGTGAAAGTGAAAAATGAATCGAGCTGATCAAGATGATACAAAATTTCCAGCGCTGGAACTAGAAGCGCTGACGCTGTCTTATCAATCGCGTTCCGCAAATCAGCGTGTGGTGCAGGATTTATCAATTAAGGTAAACCGAGGTGAGATCATCAGCCTGCTCGGCCCATCGGGTTGCGGCAAGACGACGGTGCTACGCGCTATCGCTGGATTTCAGCCGGTGCAATCGGGACGCATCGTGTTGATGCAGCGTGAGGTCAGCAGTCCAACTGTTCATGTCCCTCCTGAGCGTCGCAAAATCGGTATGGTGTTTCAGGACTATGCGCTGTTTCCCCATCTGGATGTTGCGGGTAATGTTGGTTTTGGTTTGCATGCGATGACTGCCGCAGAGCGTCAACATCGCGTCGCTGAGTTGCTGCACTTGGTTGGTATGGCCGAGCTTGCGCATCGTTCACCGCATGAGCTGTCTGGGGGACAGCAGCAGCGTGTGGCTTTGGCCCGTGCGCTTGCGCCACGGCCGGAGCTGTTGTTGATGGACGAGCCTTTCTCCAATCTGGATGTCGAGTTGCGTGAAAGGCTGGCTATCGAAGTGCGCGACCTACTCAAAGAGACCGGTACGACCGCCATTATCGTCACCCATGATCAGCATGAAGCTTTTGCGGTGGCTGATCGTATTGCAGTACTTGCCGAGGGACATTTACAGCAGTGGGGTACAGCGATGGATCTGTATCATCGCCCCGTAAATCGTTTTGTAGCGGATTTTATTGGGGAGGGTGTGATGCTTTCGGGTGTTGTTGATACTCAGGGTTATCTGGTCAACGCGCTCGGAAATTTTCCCTGCGAGTTGTCAGACGTGCCTTTGAAGGCAGGTGATCGGGCCGAGATGCTGGTGCGACCTGATGATATTCAACATGATGATGATAGTCCGCTCAAGGCGCGTGTTGTTAGCAAGGCGTTTCGCGGCGCACAGTTTCTTTACACGCTGGCCTTACCTGCTGGTCAGCATCTGGTTTCTCTGGTGCCCAGCCATCACGATCATGCAATCGATGAGCTAATCGGGATACGCATGGAAATTGACCATGTCATTTTTTTCCCAAGTGCAGAATAGATTTTTCTTAGGCATTTCATTGTTTGGTTTTTTTGTATTCAACAAAGAACATCTTCCCGTAAGCATGTAAAGACACTTTGCCTCTTGCATAGCGCGCTCTGCAAGAGGGTGTCTAGTGTCGTTCGATGTACAACTCCAGATCTTGAAAATAAAAAACGAAAAGTTTCAAAGAATCGCATCTGTCTTTATCTTAGGGAAAAATGCAGCTCAATTTTTTTGATGATGTTAAAGCATGGAAGAAACAGCAGACCGATGAAGAAGCTACCCAGCCATGCTTGCCCACTCATTGGTGTAAAACGAAATGGCTGAGCCAGCATCGGAATGCAGGTGATAGCCGCCAGAGCCAGCAGCGTGATGCCCAGCACCCATACCGAGGTGGGCGTCAGGTGGTACCAGAGTCGGTGCCATTCCGTTCGTGCTGAGCGGCTGGGCAGTATCAGCGCCGCATTGGCCGTCACCAGAATCACAAATGCAGCCGTAGCTGCGGTGGCAGCAACGATCTCTTGTGACAACAGCCAAGTATAGATACTGAAAATGAAAACGGTGGTGAGACTGCCATAGGCCACACCTCGCCAGATGTATTGCCCGGACAGCAGCGCCTCGTCGCTGCGGCGTGGCGGACGGTTCATTAGATCTGCATCGGCCTCTTCTGCTTCAAACACAATCGAGCAGGCGGGATCAATCACCAGTTCCAGAAAAGCGATGTGCAGTGGTGCCAATATCAGCGGTAGCCCGAAGAGTACCGGCAGCAGCGCCAGACCGGCGATGGGAATGTGTACCGCCAGCGTATAAATCATCGCCTGTCGCATGTTGGCGAAGGTGCGTCTTCCCATGCGAATCGCCTGCACGATAGAATCAAAATCATCTTTGAGCAGTACCAGCGAGGCTGCTTCGCGTGCCACATCGGTGCCACGTTGTCCCATCGCGATACCAATATGTGCGGCCTTGAGTGCTGGCGCATCATTCACGCCATCCCCCGTCATCGCCACCACATGACCTTGCGATTT
The DNA here is from genome assembly GCA_947487325.1 of Oxalobacteraceae bacterium. Taxonomy (GTDB): domain Bacteria; phylum Pseudomonadota; class Gammaproteobacteria; order Burkholderiales; family Burkholderiaceae_D; genus Pernthalerella. The sequence continues at coordinate 4,485 of CANKWG010000069.1, forward strand.
CAGTGCTTCGACTAATGCCAGTTTTTGTGCAGGCCTAATACGCGCGAAGATATTGATCGTTGCTGCGCGATCGGCGAGTTCATCCTGGCTCATGCCAAGGATCTCGCTACCAGTGATGATGCCGTCACTCTGAATACCGGCTTGCCGTGCAATCGCTTGCGCTGTACGCGGATGGTCGCCTGTAATCATTACCACGCGTATGCCGGCACGCAGACATTGCGCGACTGCCTTGGGTACTTCCTCGCGCAAGGGATCGGCCAGTGCGATCAATCCCAGCCACTGAAAATCAAATGCCTGCTGGTTTTCCGGCCACGGATGACCGGCAATGTGTACGGCTTTTGCGACACCCAGTACACGTAATCCCTGATCAGCCATCGCAGCAGCCTGCGTTGCGATCTCATCGCGCAAATTCTCGGAGAGTGCGCACAGTTCTGCCACTGCTTCAGGTGCGCCTTTGGCAGCAACAACATCGTGCAGTCCAACTCCGGACTGCCACAAATGTGTCATAGCGAGTAGCTGGGGGGAGAGTTCATATTCCCGTGCGAGACACCAATCCGGATGCAGGCGATTCGTATCGGCGAGATGCGCCCCCGCCATGCGGTGAAATGCCTGTTCCATGGGATCATGCGGTGCGATCTCGCTGGCCAATATGGCGTACTCGAGAAGTTCGAGGTGGGTATCGGGCAGCGACGCAGACAGAGAACCTGACAGAGAACCTGACAAGGGCTGGCTGACATCAATAGCCTGGTTACCCGCACAAAGTGCCGCGACGCGCATGCGATTCTCAGTCAGCGTGCCGGTTTTATCGACACACAGCACCGAGGTCTCGCCCAGGGTCTCTATCGAATTCAGGCGACGCGTCAATACCTTTTGCGCTGCCAGTCGACGTGCCGCCATCGCCATGAAAATAATCATGATGACCGCGAACTCCTGTGGCAACAAAGACATGGCTAAGGCAATGCCGGCCAGCAGCGCATCCAGCCATCCACCACGCAGCAACCAGAACAGCAGTACCAGCCCGCAAGAGAGTGCGATACTGAAGGTCGCAAGTCGTCGGGTGAGTCGGCCCATCTCTTCACGCAGCGGTGAAGGCGTGATCGCAATGCTTTCCAGCGACTTACCGATGCGGCCCATTTCGGTGTGATGGGCAGTAGCCGTGACTTGAACGACGCCCTGACCAGCGACCACCAGTGTTCCTGCATACACCTTGTCGCCAGATTTTTTCATCACCGACTCGGATTCACCGGTGAGCATTGATTCATTGGTTGCGAGCTCATGCGCGTCAATTAGTAGGCCGTCGGCAGGAATACGGTCACCTTCGGCAAGTAACAGCACATCCTCGCGAACCACATCCCTGCCGGCGATGCGCAGCGCTTCGCCGCCGCGTATCACCACTGCGCGCGGGCTCGACATATCGCGTAGTGCGGCCAGCGCATTGTCGGTACGCCGCTCCTGAAATGCGGTCATCCCCATGATCATGAATACAAAGCTCAGCAGCATCAGAGCCTCATGACTATCGCCCATTGCAAAATAGATGGCACCAGCACCCAGCAATAGCAAGAACATCGGCTCGCGCAAAACTTCGAGCAGGATGTCGACCAGAGTACGGCGCTGCGAGAGGCCCAGTTCATTCGGACCTTCTTTATGCAGACGCTTGCGAGCGAAATCCGCATCAAGGCCGCGGGGCAGAGGAGGTGTCATGTCAGGAATGATGCTTGCGGGCAAAGCGTTCTGTGCGTATAAAGGTATATCACTTGGTTTGTTTGACTAGCTTTTGGTTGCTTTATCTTCCAGCTTGTCGGTCAGCTTCACCCGCATTTTGGCCTAGACGGCCTGGACTCTCGGCTTCTTTTGGCGTTTTCTTGACGAATGACAATATCGGTTGTCAAGATCATGGAGGACATAATGTCGGATGCAGGATTGCATTTACACGGGCCGCTTGACGTGACGTTCTTGCTAGTCAGTGGGTGCCTGGTGCTGGGCGGGTTGGTTTACCTGCATCTATGACGGGCTCTCCATGAAACTATCCTTTCTGGGTGCTGCCAGCACTGTCACCGGGTCGAAGTACCTGATCGAGCATGATGGTCAGCGCATTCTGGTCGATTGTGGACTGTTTCAGGGATTTAAAAATCTTAGGCTGCTGAACTGGCAGCCGTTTCATTTTGATCCTGCATCGCTGGATGCCGTGGTACTCACGCATGCGCATCTGGATCACTCAGGCGCAATTCCGCTCTTGATTCGCAGCGGGTTTCGCGGCCCGATCTACGCTACGCCATCCACCATCGATTTGTGCAAGTTGTTGCTGCCTGATAGTGGGCACATTCAGGAGGGGGATGCCAATTTTGCGAACCGGCGTCAATCATCCCGGCATCATCCTGCTTTACCGCTGTACACCGAAGCAGATGCACGACATGCGCTGACGTTTTTCAAGCTGCTACCTTTCGATAAGTCAATCAATCTGGGGAGCATGAAGCTCCGGCTGCGACTCGCGGGCCATATTCTTGGTGCGAGTTCGGCGGAATTTCGTACTGCGAAAGGTAGTCTGCTGTTCTCTGGCGATCTGGGGCGACCTGATGATCTCCTGATGCGTGCACCAGTACCGATTGAATACGGCGATACGCTGGTGATTGAATCGACCTATGGTGATCGGGCACATTCTAATGAGAGTAGTTCGGATGCACTGGCAAAGGTCATCACCCGAACGGCTGCGCGCGGCGGCAGTATTTTGGTGCCCGCGTTTGCTGTTGGGCGCGCACAAAATCTACTTTTCGAGATTTTTCAGCTCAAGCAGGCGGGCCGCATTCCCGATATGCCAGTTTTTCTCGATAGTCCGATGGCGATTCAAAGTACCAGTATCTACCAGCGTCATCGTGATCAACATCGGCTGAGCGTTGCTCAGTGCGAGGGTATGGCCAAGGTGGCGCGCATCAGTCGCACCGCCGATGATTCACGGGCCATAGGTCAACTGAATTATCCAGTAATTATCATTTCTGCCAGTGGCATGGCGACGGGTGGCCGAGTACTTCACCACCTTGTCCATATGGCACCAGACCACCGTAATAGTATTGTCTTCGCCGGCTATCAGGCGGGTGGAACACGTGGTGCAAAGCTGGTGGATGGGGCGCGGTTTGTGAGAATTTTTGGCGAAGATATTACCGTCAATGCCGAAGTCGTGTCTCTGCCATCGATGTCAGCGCATGCCGATGCAACGCAGATCATGGACTGGCTCAAGACCCTCAAAAAGCCACCCCGGCAGGTGTTCATCACGCACGGTGAACAGGTGGCGGCCGATGCACTGCGATGGCGTATCGAGCATGAATTGGGATGGTCTGCGACTGTGCCGCTGTTGGGGCAGCATGCGCTGATTGATGATTTTTAACTTTTCTGCCGAATTATCGTTGCGATCTCGAGACTCTCAAACAATCTTAATAACCATCGTGGCGATTACTCGTTGAAGAAGGCCATCAGTCGCTGAGCGAGTTCCTCTGGCTGCTCTTCCGGAACGAAATGGCCGCAGTTGGCTATCATGCCGCCGCGAACATTGAGCGCCACTCTCTGCATGGATTCGAGTACCTCCATGCGTCTTCCCCAGCTTTCTGCGCCACCCAGTGCCAGCACTGGCATGGGAAGCTTAAAGCGCGCAATCATTGCTTCATTGTCGGCAATGTCTTGCGGTACTGCGCGGTAGTAAGCGAAACCCGCCGCCAGCGATTCAGGCTTACGATAGCAGCTTAAAAATTCTTCAATCACTTCATCAGTCATCACTTCGGTGCGATGCGCGAAGGTGCGATAAAACCAACTCAGATATACCGCCTCGTGCCCCGTAACAAGCGCCTCGGGGAGTGCTGGCGTGCGATTGAATGCATGATGCCAGCGCTTGCCACCCTGACTGATATCAGGTCCACCATCACCAGGAATGGTGACATCAATGATGGCGAGTTTTTTTACCGCATCCGGATGATGCGCCGCCAGCGCATAGGCGGTTGGGCCACCCCAGTCATGTCCGACGAGATAAAAATTTTCAAGTTGCAGCTCGTTATGCACTAGCTCCCATACATCGTTGGCAATGGTTTTTTTATCGTAACCACTGGCCGTGCAGGAAGTATCGCCGAGACCGCGCAGATCGGGTGCGATCACGCGGTAGTGCGGAGCCAGTTGGTCAATAATGTGGCGCCACTCGTACCAGGTTTGCGGCCAGCCATGTAACAGCACTACCGGATATCCTTCGCCTGCAGTCACATAGTGCATGCGTACTTCGGATAAGTCGGCGTAGTGATGCGTTACACCATGTATGTTTGGAGCACTCATTGCTTCACCGTCATGGGAAAATCTTTTAGTAATTTGTGGCAGAGCGCTTCCTTGCCCATTTTGTTGCTCAGTCCATCAAAGGTCGAATCGCCCATGAGGAATAATTTTTTTGAGGCCTCCTTGCCTTTTTTATCCATGCAAACCTGAGAATCTTGCTGGAAGCGAAAGGCATAGTAGGAGAAGGGACAAGATTTTTTGGCTTTGGTCAGCAGGCCATCCATCTTGATCAGATCATCACATTGATCGGCGTGGGCTGCAGGAAGTGCGAGCAAGAGTATCCAGAGGAGAGCGATTTTTTTCATCATCATTGATTGAATTACTTATCCTCATTTTTTCAGCAGCACCAGATGTTGCCAGGGAAGAGATGAAATCGTCGTGACCCACTGCAGACCCAGTAATGCGGCTTCTTTTTTTATCTGCGCTTCGCTCATTTTATGCTGCGGCTTGATCGGTACGCTGGCATCTTCTGCGCGGAATTCCACCAACGCTATCTGACCACCGCTCTTGAGCGCGCGTCTGATACAGCCCATGGTTTCGATAGGATAGAGAAGCTCGTGATAGACGTCGACAAAAAGTGCGACATCAATACTCTCGGCTGGGAGCTTGCAATCAGTTTCGGTCGCGAGCAGGGTGTCGATATTGGGAATTTTTGCTTCGGCGATCTGTTTTTTGAGCAGCGTGATCATCTCAGGTTGTACATCGACCGCGATCACTCGACCACCCGGCGCAAGACGCGGCGCTATTCTTCGACTGTAATACCCACTTCCCGCGCCGACATCAGCGACGACCATGCCCGGTCGTATTGGTAGCAGAGGCAAAAGCAGATCCGGTCTTTCTTCCGTATTTCGCTCGGCGCGTTCCAGCCATGCGGCGCCGTGCCAGCTCATTACTTGTGCAATTTCTCGACCCGCAAAGGTTTTGCCCGTGCCTCCGGCGCTGGTAGCGACCTTGCCGTAGGCAAGTGGGCTATCCGCCGCCGTGCAGGCAGTGGATCCTAGAAGGGCTAGTGCGATGGCGAGGTGGCTAAAGCAGCTGAAGCAGCGTAGGTAGCGTTTAGACATGCTTGGATTTTTCTGTGCTTTCGCACGGGTAAGCGCACACTGACGCACGGTTTACTTTTTATTACGGAATTGTTCTTTGCATTCCTCAGACAGTCTGCGGAACTGACGATCATTTTTTCCCTGTCGGGATGCCTGCAGCATGCAGTCATCATAGTTCTTGGGCCCCCGTTCACAGGCTGTCAGGGTTGCTGCAGTGACGAAGAAAAGAAACGCAGCGCGGAGTGTAGCGCACATAAATTTAACTTGGTCTTGGTGATTTGTGACGCGGAGGTTTAACGGACGATTAAGCCTGACCAACTGTAGCGTGAATTTTATCTAAAGTTAGCTGTCCCGTGGGGCAACAGCCATGGCTGACTTTTCGG
>CANKWG010000070.1 GCA_947487325.1 Oxalobacteraceae bacterium
ACTCGACCACGGCAGCCAATCTGGCGCTCGCGCTCGCTGCCGAAGGCGCGAATGTCGGTTTGCTGGACGCCGATATTTATGGGCCTTCGCAACCGATGATGCTGGGTGTTTCAGGCAAGCCCGACAGCAAGGATGGCAAAACTATGGAGCCGCTGCATGCGCACGGCCTTCAGATTGCATCAATTGGTTTCATGATCGATCCGGATCAGCCCATGGTCTGGCGAGGTCCCATGGTCACGCAAGCATTGCAGCAACTGCTAGAGCTCACCAACTGGCGTGACTTGGATTATCTGGTGGTGGATATGCCGCCGGGGACCGGCGACATTCAGCTCACGCTGTCGCAAAAAGTGCCCGTCACAGGCGCAGTCATTGTGACGACGCCGCAGGACATCGCCTTGCTGGATGCACGCAAGGGTCTGAAAATGTTCGAGAAGGTGGGTATCCCTATTTTAGGTATCGTCGAAAATATGAGCGTACACGTGTGTTCCCAGTGTGGTCATGCTGAAGCGATTTTTGGTGAAGGGGGCGGCGCGAAAATGTGTGCTGATTTCGGCGTACCGTTTCTTGGTGCCTTGCCGCTGACGATGTCGATACGCGAGCAAGCTGACTCGGGTCGGCCCACCGTGGTGGCCGATCCCGAGGGGCCTGTGGCGCAAATTTATCAGCAAATTGCGCGTAAGCTTGCCGTTGCTGTCGCCGATAAAGCCAAAGATTTATCGGGAAAATTCCCGACGATCGTCGTTAAAAACGATTAACTGTCAACGCACGGTAAGGCGCGGCTCACTGATACTCAAGGCGTGCGCGCTTATGCGGCCTTTGTTGATCGTTTAAGTCGGTTTCGGCGTCATCCTCAGTCTGCTGCGCCAGTATCGTGTTACACCACTCGAGTAATTGACTTTGTAGTCGTATAGGCATGGTGAATTCACCGTCTTGTCTGTGGTTGCGTGGGCCGTGCAGCATTAGTTTCAGAGAGGCTGCCATTGCTCGTGACAAAAAGTCATAGACCTGTCCGGCGCGTTTCGAGGGAATTGCAATGCTTGCTTCCTCGCAGGCTAACGCCCATGCCTCGTAAATTTTTTTGGCGATATCCACTGGTAGGCCGAGCGACGCACACAGCATTGCTACAAACTGCTCCTTAGATAGATTCTTCTCTGCGGGAAAAGGTGGCAGCAATCGTAAAAATGCCACCGGATCAGTCACAAACTGTTTGATCGGTGAGTGTCGCTTTGTCAGTGTATTGAACAATGCATTAAGGCAAAAAGATCGGCGATTAGCCATTGTTTCATATTGAATTATTTTTTTCAGTAAAGTATTTTCTAATGAAAAAATCATATCGCTTTCCGTACGCTGCAAAAGCAGATTGTCATGAGTGTGCACATAGGGCGTGCGCTTAGATTTATCGTAGGAAGTCACCCAAGCTGTTGAGATAAACTTTGCAATAGCCAGAGGAAGACCATCTTCCTCTGTGAGCTTGTTTTGTATGAAGTCTGAGAGATCGGTGTTGTGGGGGCATTTTTCGAGCATCAGCTCAAAAAAAATACGTGACAGAAAGTAAGAGAATTTATTTACTTTCTCTACCAGTAGTTTTCCGCCAATTTTCCGTAGTTCGTCTATCTGAGCGTTGATTTTCCGAGTTACGCCGTTCGCCAAAGTCGGTTCATCAGCCACGTTCATGATGGTTTGAACTGAAAATAAGGCTGTTGCATCCACATTTGGTCCTATTTTTTTCAGGTTGTGCAAGTAGTAAGCAACCTCAAAATCAATTTGTGCAAGACTGAGATTATGGGATTGATCTTGCAGTATTTGCAGAGTCGGTAAAGCCGAAGCAAGCGCTTCTGGGAAAATGCCGCAGGCCGAAAATGCGGCTGGCTGCGAGGCAAACTGGCAAAAATAAGAAAGCGACATCCCGTTCGTCGAGAATATCTTCGTGGCTTGATCTGCTTGGGGAGTCGCATGATTGCCCGATATTTTTATTTGGCTATTTGGGTGGTATCCCAATGCCCGCGAGGAAGTGGAAGAGACATCGCCTGATTCATTTTTTTCGCTTGTGCGATCCTGTTGAGCGACGACATCATCTAACTCGATGTGGATGGAATGATGCAAAAGTCTGCTGGGAGCGTCCAGGCCATTCTTTGTCTGGAGGTGTGCTGGGAGCAGTTTTTTGATTAGCGCAGGGCTGCAATTATTCTCAATGCTTAATGTGAGTAACGATCTACCATCCCTAAGGATAATCTCATTAGGGTCGATGTTTTTTTTTAGCAGCAAGTCCAGCATAGAAACATCATTATTAAGAATGGCAATTTCTATTGGATGCCGAGCCCCACAAAAGGGTGATGCGCCTCGGGTGAGCAGAAAGTCTGTGAGTACACAGTCTCTCAAGCTGACCGCAAGCATCAGTGCGGTAGTTCCCACCTCGCCAATGTTGTCGGGCATATTGAGTTCTTTTCGTAAGTTAGGATCAATATCACCTTTCATATAAATGTCGATATCAGCCTCTCGATCAAGTAACACGATGGCCGACTGCAAGTGACCTCCGATAACAGCGTAGTGCAAAGCCGTTGCCCCGCAGGCATCTTGTGCATCAGGGAGCATTTCACCCTTATCCAGTAGTACCAATAACATCGCCGTTTCACCTTGAGAGGCGGCCAGCATGACGAGATCGAATCCATTGCTATGCACGAATGGCAATGAGGATCCTCTGGATAAAAGTGACTGTGCGATACGAGGCTTTTTCTCTTTCACTGCGATTTCTAGAGGTGACAAGCCATCTTCATCCACGGTATTCAGGGACGCGCCCGCACTCAGGGTGCTGTCAAGAATGACGTCGAAATTTTCTTCGCCCTCGTTTTTTATTGCATAAATCAGATTTTTCTGTGCAACATTAATCGTATGCAAAGGATTTTGTGCACGAGCTTGATACTCCGGGAAATTGGATGTGCGAGATGAAGCAGCATGCGGGGAAGGGTTCATGGGGTTGTCCGAAGAGTGAGATTTGGAAACGCCCATGAAGCCATTCAATCAATGCACTGCAAGGGCAGCACATCAGTAGCGAGATCGGGAACCGTGTTCCCCAGTTTTTGATTTTGGCGTGGTTTATTTGCAAAAACGGACAGCAGGTCCTGTTTTTAAATAAGTCCCTTCTGTCTGATGCTGATCTTGGGCAATCATTGCGCGCGCAAGAAAGTGGGGGTGCTGTATGGCCTCTTCAGTCAGCAGTATCGGTGAAACGCAGCAATCAGCTACCGAAAATCTCTGTACCCATTCGCTTTGTGTCGCTTGAGAAAAAATTTCATCAAGCTGAGCTTTCACCGCCATCGCATCTTCGCCACCGATCACTTGCCCCAGAGACCAGTGACGATCTTTTAAATCAGGGCGATCCAGTACATCGCAGCAGCTTTCCCAGAATTTTAGTTCCAGCGCACCGACGGCCATGTAACGATCATCTTTTGTTCGGTAAATGTTGTAGCAGGGCACGCCTCCCGTCAGAAAATCATGGGCCGGTCTGGCGCTGTGACCGTAGTAGTTCACCGCCAGCAAGGGCATCAGATGATGGGCAAACGCGGCATCGGTCATCGACACATCCACATGACGCCCTGCGCCGCCCATTTTTACGGCGACCAGTGCAGCAAGCAATCCCTGCAGAGCGCTTTGGGTCCCGCCCAGCAGATCGGCAATTTGCAAATTTGGGAGCACGGGGCGCCCGCTGGCGTCGGTGTTTTGTGCCAGCACGCCTGCAGTGGCGAGATAGTTGATATCGTGTCCGGCCAGCTGTGACAGAGGACCAGTTTGGCCATAGCCACTGATTGAACACAGCACCAGTTTTGGGTTGTGGCTGCGAAGCACTTCCCAGCCTAAGCCTAGTTTGTCCATGACGCCGGGGCGAAAGCTTTCAATGACCACATCGGCCTGCGTTACACGCGCAATGAAATCTGCGTGATCGTCGGCATTTTTTAAATCAAGTTGAATGAATTGCTTGCCGCGATTAACGGCGATAAACAGCTGTGATAGCTCATTGCGCACATGGCTCATGGTGCGCGCATAGTCGCCAGCCGCTTTGTCTTCAATTTTGATGATGGTGGCGCCCATGTCAGCCAGATGCATGGTGGCCATCGGGCCGGGCAACAGGCGAGTCAGATCAAGTACGGTGATACCGGCCAAGGGAAGCGCTGCATCGGTCGGGGACTGTTTCATGGCGGGACTGGGTTATTGTCGATGAGGGATCAGGCAGCCAATTGTTCCAGAGCTTCTTGCTGCTCTAGCCATTCCGCTTCTAGTGTCTCGAGACTTTTGCAGCAACTGGCATGTTCCTCTTGTATGCTCTTGAGCTCAGTTTTTTGGCTGGGTTCATACAGTGTGGCATCAGCCAATCGGGCATCGAGTACCGATTTTTGCTCGGTGAGCCGGCTCATCTGTTCTTCCAATCGTTTGATACGTGCCTCGATAGGTTTTCGTTGTGCCGTTGCCTGGGCGGGTGTTACTGGTTTGACTGACGGTGCGGTAGCTTTTGCTGTTTTTGTTGTCACCGGCGCTGTAGCAGCAATTGGAGCCGTTGCTGAGGCGGGGTTTGCTAGTGCCTCCATCTTCGCTGCCAACTTGGTCTTGAACAGCCAGTCTTTGTAATCATCGAGGTCACCATCGAATTCAGTCAGCGCACCATCCGCGACGATCAAAAATTGATCCGTGGTGGCTCGCAACAAATGCCGATCGTGTGACACCAGCATCAACGTGCCTTCAAACTGCGCCAATGCATCGGTTAGCGCTTCGCGGGTTTCAAGGTCAAGGTGATTGGTGGGTTCATCGAGCAACAAGAGGTTCGGGCGTTGCCAGACAATCAGCGCCAGTGCCAGACGGGCTTTCTCGCCGCCGGAGAAGGGGCCAATAGGACTGGTCACCATGGTTCCGGGAAAATTGAAGCTACCTAAAAAATTACGTAACTCTTGCTCACGCACGGTGGGTGCAATACGCACCAGATGCCAGAGCGGTGATTCATCGTCACGTAGCATTTCCAGCTGATGCTGGGCGAAATAGCCAATGGCCAGCCCCTTGCCAAAATTGGCGTCTCCATGAAGCGCTTGCAATTCACCGGCGATAGTTTTGATGAAGGTGGATTTGCCTGCACCATTCACACCCAAAAGACCAATACGCTGTCCGGTTTGTAGTGAAAAATTAATGGCAGAGGCAATTTGTTTTTCATTGCCTTCCTCGCTGCGATAACCAATGGCGACATCATCCAGCGTCAGCAAAGGATTCGGTGCACGCAGCGGCTCTCGGAAATCAAAAGAAAATTCAGCCGCTGCACGTAATGGCGCAATTTCTTCCATGCGTGCCAGTGCTTTGATGCGACTCTGCGCTTGTCGTGCTTTGGTGGCTTGGGCTTTGAAGCGATCAATATAGCTTTGCAGATGAGCTTGCTTGCGCTGCTGCTTTTCGAGCATGCCTTGGGCCAGCACGATTTGCGCTGCGCGCTGTCGTTCGAAAGATGAATAATTGCCGGAGTAGCGTTTCAGTTTTCGTTCGTCGATATGCACGATCACGTTCACCACGCCATCGAGAAAATCGCGGTCATGCGAAATCACGATCAGCGTGCCTGCGTAACGCTTCAACCAATCTTCCAACCAGATGATGGCATCCAGATCGAGGTGGTTGGTCGGTTCGTCCAGTAGCAATAAATCCGAAGGGCACATCAGCGCCTGCGCAAGATTGAGACGCATGCGCCAGCCACCAGAAAAGCTGGATACTGGCTGCATCATCTGGTCTTGCGAAAACCCTAGACCCGCGAGCAATTGCTCGCCGCGTGAGCGCACTGTGTACGCATCTGCATCGGCTAGGAGTCCATACAACTCGCCCATGCGATGGCCGGCAGCTTCCTGATCCGCCATCGCCTCAACCTCAGCCAGTTCTTTTTCCAGTTTGCGCAGGGTAGTGTCGCCATCGATGGCATATTCAACTGCCGGGCGCTCTAGTGCAGGCGTCTCTTGCGCGACATACGCGACACGCCAGTTGCGCGGAAAATCAATGCTGCCCTGATCGGGGTGTAGTTCATCACGCAGCATGCCAAACAGGGTTGACTTGCCGGCGCCGTTGGCACCGATCAGACCGATCTTGTCGCCGGGGTTCAGTGTCAGGTCGGTGTTTTCAAACAGCGGCTTGGTACCGCGCATCAGGCTGAGTTGTTGGAGGCGAATCATGGAAGGTGAAATCGATAACTAAAAAAATTCAAAGGATACTGGCTTGTAATTAATGGCAGTCAGTTGAGGGTTAAAGCTACTTGTTTGCAACGAACGACACTGGATCCCGGCCTGCGCCGGGATGACGGTAGGAATTTTACGGTCGCCTCAACAACTACCGTCATCCCGGCGCAGGCCGGGATCCAGTGTCGTTCAACAGCGTATTAAAGCTGATCCGCCGTGAGCAGAAAAACCGATCCGTCACCCGCACTGGTCGACAGCCAGGTCAGCTCAAGATCGGAGAAGGCCGCTTCTGCATTCGGAAACTCGTTACCGATTTCAACGACGAGAATGCCACGATCCGTCAGCCGCTCCTTCGCTCCCGCCACAATGCGTCTCACAATGTCCATACCATCTTCGCCACCGGCCAATGCCATCGCGGGTTCGGCACGATACTCTGCCGGCAGCGATTTCATGGATTGGCTGTTCACATAAGGCGGGTTGGTGACGATCAGGTCATATTTTTTTGCGGGAAGCTTCGCGTACAAGTCAGACTCGTGCAAGCTCACGCGCTCTTCCAGTTGATAGTCCTCGACATTGCGACGTGCCACCGCCAGCGCGTCGGGTGATAAATCAACCGCATCAATGTGCGCATGTGGAAAGGCATCTGCCAGCATGATCGCCAGACAGCCTGAGCCGGTGCACAGCTCAAGCACATTTGTGACTGACCAGGGATCGGCGATCCACGGCTGGAATTGATCAGGAATGAGTTCGGCAATAAAAGAACGCGGCACGATCACGCGTTCGTCGACATAGAACCGATAGTCGCCAAGAAATGCTTCATGGGTCAGGTAGGCGGCGGGCAGTCGCTCTGAGCAGCGACGCTCGATCAGTGCCAGCAAGGTCTCGATTTCCTGAGGCAGCAGACGTGCGTCGAGAAAGGGATCGAGTTTTTCCAGCGGGAGTTTTAGTGTATGCAATAGCAGGTAAGCCGCTTCGTCATAGGCGCTGCTGCTGCCATGGCCAAAGAACAGGCCTTCGGTATTAAAGCGAGTGACAGCGTGGCGCAGCAAGTCGCGTAAGGTATGAAAGGGTAAGGTCATTGCGACTGACCCCCAGTTTATGGGGGCATTTGGCTTCGGAAGCCGCAAGGATACCGGATTGCGCGAGGAAACTTCGTCCCTAAAAAAGGAAATTAATGAGCGAGCTGTTCCGCCCGTGGCGTTCCATGGCGCTGAGTCAGTGTTCCACCAATGGCAGGGGTAGGTTGCCGTGTCTTATTTCACATCGGGCTGGGGCGCAAATAGGCGTTGACCTGCCGGCACGATGACCTCGGCTGCCTCATGTTCCGCACCTGACACCCTTTGAAGTTTCCAGGCGAGCGGCATGTTCTTGTGGCGAGCTGCCTGAAGGCCCACCTTATAGTAGGTAATGCCCCGTTGTAGCCGATGGCTGCCTTGTGCCATCGCACCTTCGGTCGCACGCAGGTGGCTGTCTTCCTTGGTGCTTCGGGTGTCTTTGGTACCCAACATGACGGTTAGCGGCGCAGCAAGCAACTGCCGAGGATCCTGAAATTCACGCGCAGCGCCACGCAAGCTATAGGGGAAGGGTGGCCGCCTTTTGTCGAGGGTGGGTAGGGTGTACCAACCCGCATTGGCCGCCACAGCGTTCAGAACTCTCGGGCAGCGAACAAAGGTCAATAGCCGGTGGACGAACTGAGCCCCGGCGCTGTGCCCAAATAGGAAATACCCAGGCTGCTGGCTTTGCAGCGCCTCTCTCACCGCACTGAAGGTCCGCTCAATCTCCATGTAGGGTGTCTCTAAGGGACTGCGCCATCGGCCCTCGTCGGCGGCATGAGCATCGGCGCGGCCGTGAGTGACTACGCCCAAGGTGTAGGCGTCACCGGTCGGATAGTCATTGCGCGAGAATTCCAAGACAAGAAGCAGCACTTGATGTCGCTCTGCCACCGGCGCTGCCGTTTGCAGATAACGCTCGGCGTCGCGGCCGGTGCCGTGCATCACGAACCATATACGTCCTGAGGTCGAATCGAATTGGCTGGGACGAAACACGTGGACAGTCAGGGGTTTGCCTTGCAAGCTGTTGATTTCCAGGCGACCGGTACCGTTTGTGCTTAGCACTTTGCGCGCTTGCACCGCATCGACGAAGACGGCTTCGCTCGGCATTGCATCGAGGGTGTTAACAAGTGCATTTCCAGTGCGGCACTTTGGGGAGTGCCACGCAAAATCGCTTGCCTCATTGGCTGTTGTCCTTGCTTGCGCTCTAGCTTCTACACTTGATGCAAGGGCTGATGCCAGGGTCAGAAGGACGACCAGTAACTGCAGCCAAGACGCGACTCGGCCGCCTTGTTGGTCAGGGCATCTGCGCCGATTTGACTGCCTCACGCGCGCGCCCTAATCGATGTGGCCTTCGGGGGCGTTGTGGGAGGCGAGATAGCGGGTGCGATGGCAGTCGCATCATTTGGGTTGAGGCGATCGACCCCGCAGCGTGTAGCAGCGAGCTCAACAATCGTGCCGATCAGCTGCACCCAGCTTAATCCTGCCGCGCGCGCCATGATGTCCATCGCGCCATACTTTTCCAGAATGGTATTTGTGTGCAGCCCCGTTACATGAGGCTCGCCATGAGCATCGAGCATCATATCTACCCTTGCAAAGTCGCGACATCCCATGGCCCTGAAGGTGCGCAGTGCCATTGATCGGCAGCGATACGCGAGCTGCTCGTCGATTGTCGCCGGGCATTCTATACCTTGCCCCCTCCGGGTCGATGATGCGATAGGCAGGCAACGCAGGCGCTTATTGCCTAGCACGCCAACACTGATCATCGTCCCTTCTAGCCATGCTTCGCATAGTACGCCGCGGGAGCGATCCGCCATTAGCCGAGACAGTGCGCCGGAAAACTCATAGCGCGTTCGGACGATCAGTCGTGTGTCATCGGTATCGTCGCGACCGCGCAGTGCCATCGGAAATGGCAGATCCGGTAGCTCGGTACGCCAAAAGTTCAGCAACCGAAAATCTGGTACGGGTAGGCCGTGCGCACTCAGTCGCGTCAGCAAGGCAAAGCGGTCGCACAAGCAGGCTTGGGTCAGGGGATCGGCGCCAGTGTAGGCGACACCCGCCATCTCGAGCAGTGATGGCACATGTACCCGACGGCCGACACCTTGGATGCCGGTGCTCATGTTTAGCACTACGCCGCCGGGCGCGCCGGTCCGAGGATGGGGTGGCAGAAATTTACGCAATTCACGCAGCAACGTCATATCGCCCTCGAAAATCTTGACCGTGTAATCTTGCTCACGAAGTGCATCGATCAGGTGTTGCAGCGAGGCGTTTCGCTCGGCCTCGTTCGCCTGCGGCCCTAATCGCCCGATGGTACCGTGCGAGGTCTTGTTACGAACGATCGCTACCCGTTTTTTTCGTTCTTCTATTTTCATCGGAAACATCCCCGACGCGTACTTTGAGATCAGTCGCCATGTGTGGCTCTGCCAATCCTGCAGCAGGCGGAAATCCAGATACTCGGAAACCAGCACGATGGCCACGATCTGCAATAGCATCAGCTCGGGGGCGCGGAGCAGCAGCTTCAGGAAAGGTGCAAAATTCATCAGCGCGTACAGAAGCAGCGCGAGCGCGAGTGTCCAACCCAACCGCCATGCCGCAGTGGCCGGTCGCTTCTGGTCCAGCGTTCCGGCAATACCCTCGGCCATCAGAGCCAAAATGATCACAGGGAAAAACGCCAAGTTGAAAATCATCGGCGATCGCTGCCACGAACCTAGTAGCAGGAAAAAAATCTGCATGCAGGCAGTCAGCGCAAGGATGAGCGAGAGGCGCGCGTACAGCGGCAAACGTATGCGTCGCATCCATGGACGAATGCCGGCAATGCCACCCAACACCACGGCAATCAGCACCAGGCTGGGACCTACGCCGATCTCTTGAAATCCGCCGGCAATCAG
>CANKWG010000071.1 GCA_947487325.1 Oxalobacteraceae bacterium
CGCCGCACATGGCCATTACCGGCCACCAATACTGCCGGCCGGTGGGCGAGCAACGCCGTGGCCATGGAGATATCCGTCGCGCGCTGCACCAGCTTCATGGGCGCGAGATATTTTTCCGGCAGCTTGCCACAATGACCATCAATCAAATCCTGCTCCAGCTGCGTTCGCGCCGTATCGGGCAAGATGGACTGCTCATACGACCTGGCCATGGACAGCGCCATCGCCGCCTGACCCTGCTTCATCAGTTCTTTGGAAAAGCCGGCAGGCAGATTGCCACCGATGAGTGCATAGCCGCGTCCGAGTACTGATTCAAACAGCGGTTGGTGCAGTGGCCAGCCCCATCCACCGCGATTGAAGCCAGCCGCATCAAGATCGCTGCCGACGTTACCAGTGGCGGTCACTCGACGACCCGCAGGTAAGTGCTCGGCAACGATCGTGGTTTTCGCATTAGCAAAACGGGGAATGAAGCTGGCGCGTGCCTGATGATGGAAGGGATTGTCATGCAACTCACCCAGCAACACGATATCGGCACTACGCAAACGCTCAGCAAGGACAGGTTCGGATATTTCCTTACCGCTTGCAACATCAAGAATCTCTGCAGCCGCGAGACCCTGATGAAAAATCACCAAGAACGCACAGACCTTAAAGGATATCTTTATTGTAATTTTTTCTAAGTTCATCTCACTGTCCGGCTTCATTTCTCACTATTTTAGGCGGTGAGTGAAAAACGTGCCTGAGAGCATTCAGTTCTGGTCGAAACGTCGTTTTGTACTTGCCAGCAGTGCGTAACAGATCTGATGGAAATACATTGCGCAGTATCGTCAATACGATGCGCTTCCCCGCATTGATTTGCTGCTCTGGATCATCAAGTCTTATTTTTTAGATGAGCTTTTTAAGGAATTTTATGGTCAGCCGAGCGTCAAATTTGCAGTTGCGGGAGCTGCGCTTGATGGCTTGCTGCAGGACTCGACATTTTAAGGAGATGATGATGTCAGAAAAAAAGATTGAGGCGCGCAGTCAGGGTAGTTTTCCTATGGACGATCCCACTCAGGGCTTGCTGCATGATCATCAATTTATACGTCAGTTGCTGCAACGTTACCTCAGTACTCAGGATCAGAAGGTAAAACAATATGCGGGCCCTAGGATCTGTGAGGCCTTGCTTCAGCATACCCGGCTTGAGGAAGCAGTTTTTTATCCCGCTGTAGAAAAGCTGGATGTGGCTATGACCACGCGCTGCCTTGACGATCATCATGCGGTTGATGAATTGATTGAGCAAATGCAGCATCTTTTACCGGGTGATTTGGCCTATGATGAACTGGTGACGCATCTTAATGAGGCCATTCAAGTGCATATGGAACTCGAAGAGCAGCAACTCTTTCCTTTGGTAAGAAAATCTAGCCTGAATCTGCAAGATTTGGCACTGCGTATGCAATCGTTTGAATCGAGCATGGTGTCGGCCCAGGCGAAAAGCGTTGGCCAGCGGAGTGCTCGCGGAGATCAGTTGCATTAGACCTGTCATCGCAGGTCGAGCGCAACTCGTATGCTCGACGATAACCAGCACCATCTGAAAGGCAATTGGTACTCAGAAAATTCATGAGTGCGAAAAAAAACGGCGCCCGAAGCGCCGTTTTTTATGTTCGTCAGCTAGTTCAGTCAGCCTTAACGCCCTCAACCTGAATCGCCAGTTTCACTTCCGGTGCGAAGCGCGGCAAGCCGTAGGTCAGACCGAAATCGCTGCGATCGAACATGCCAGAAGCATCCGCGCCGCAGACTTCTTTTTTCAGCATCGGATGCATGATGCACTTGAATGAATTGATCTTCAGTGCCATCGGCTTGGTTACGCCCATCATGGTCATTTCACCCTCTACGTTAACCAGCTTATCGCCATCGAATTTCAGTGATGTGCTTTTGTACGTTACCGTAGGATACTTTTCGACATTGAACATGTCTTTGGCACGTGCGTGTTCATTCATTTTTGCGTGACCAAAATCGATGGTGCTGGCATCAATGACAATATCGATACTGCCTGTCTTGGCAGCGCGGTCGAGAACGACCTTGCCGGTGGTTTTGGTAAATTTACCGCGCCAGATTGAAATTCCCAGGTGATCCGCTTCGAAGCTGGGATAGGTATGGCTGGGGTCGATGTTATAGGTCTGCGCGACTGCTGATGAAGCGGCGATGGACAGTATGGCGGAAACGATGAGTGTCTTGAAATTCATGGGGATTTCCTCTCTGGGTTTTAAAGAATTAATAAGTGATTATTGATAGCTTGTTGGGCGAAATCCGAGGTTCGCCGGCCTCAACGTTGGTAGTGGCATTTTGATAGAGCGTCTAGGGCTTTGCGAGGACACGAAACCTTATCACGACTTCGTCGGCCACGACGCTGGTGTCCTTCCACTCGCCATCGCCGATGTTGAAGGTCAGCCGTCGGATGGGCAGGTTGCCTTCAAATACTTGTACTGCACCTTCTTTTTTGACTGACATTGGAAAACTTACCTCGGTCGTCTTGCCTTTGATCGTCAACTTCCCGCCGACCTCCAGCTTGCCCGGGCCATTGCCCCGGATTTTGTTGGAAACGAAACTGGCTTTCGGGAACTGCGCGGCATTGAACCATTCTTTTTTGAGCACTTCTCGGTTGTAGTCCGGATCGCCGAGATCAAAACTGGCGATATCAATATCCACAGTGGCTTTCGATGCGTCCGGGTTGGTGGCATCGAAATCAATCTGCGCGCCGAATTTCGTAAAGCGGGACTCCACCGCCACGCCGATCTGCTTGAACACAGCCGATACGGTACTTTTGGCGGCATCAATTTTCAGTGGAGTGGGCCCTGCTGCAGCTTCACTCGACACCAATGCCAACAGCATCATGAGTTTTAAAGCATTTGAAATTTTCACGATCTTCCTTGGTTAGGGCAACATGCGCTTGAGTAAACTATCACGGTCGAGGAAGTGGTGCTTCAGGGCCGCCAGTATGTGCACGATGATTATCACCAACATTGTATATACCAGAGTAATGTGTAATTGCTTTAGTACCGGTTTCAATACTGGGTCAGCCTCCATCAGCACAGGTAAGTGCCACACACCAAAGTACACGACCGGTACGCCCGCCGCCAGGCTGTAAAAGTAGCCAGAGAGTGGTACGGCGAACATCAACGCATAAAGCAGCGCGTGTCCGATGGTTGAAGCCTGTTGCTGCCAAAGTGGCATGGGCACCGCTTGCGGCACACCGCGCCACCATCGCCATAACAAGCGCAACGTAGCCAGCGCAAGTACCGTCACACCCAGCCATTTGTGCCATGAAAAATAACGCAATTTGGTCGGTGTCAGACCCGGAATATCCACCATCACTACCCCCAGCGCAAATGCAGCACCGATGAGTACTGCCACTAGCCAGTGCAGCAAAATGGCTGTCAGGCCGTAGCGCGATGGTGTTTCCAAGACGTCGTTATTCATCACAGGCGAAATTTGAAATATGAGAGCCAGCCACCCTCGTATTGTGCATCCATATAGAAATCGTTGCCATTCAAGGTTTTTCTTCAGGGTTGCGCAAAATGTTCATACTTTTTTGACAGATGTAATGAGTTCTGATGAACGAATTTTAGTGTAAGGGATGAAAGGCATAGGCATCCATCGCCAGTACGTAATCGCTGATGCCAGCGTGAAAACGATCAATGCGCGGCGCGTTGCCTGCGGCGCCTAGTGCCACATATAGGGGCTGTAAATGTTCATCGCTGGGGTGCGCGCGCACAGCATCGGGCGCCTGCTGTTGGTAGTCCAGCAGCGCGCTGATATCGCGCTGCATGATTTTCTCAGCAAGCCATTCGGGGAAGTCATGTACGTAGGCGGGCACCCGCCCTCCATTTTGACGAGCGATGCGATAGTCACTGAGATTATGCGTAAGGTTGCCCGATCCAATGATCAGAAAACCCTGATCAACCAGCGGGGCCAGCGCGCGGCCAAGCGCGTAAGCACCCTGCACGCCGAGTTGACTTTGCAGAGACACGGGAATCACGGGTACCTCCGCACTCGGGAACATCAGGCGCAGAGGAATCCAGGCACCGTGGTCCAATCCCTGTGAGGGCATTTCAATCACCGGCAGACCGGCCTTCGCGATCGCAGCGCTGACTTGATGTGCGGCCTCCACGCTGCCAGTTACGGGATAGGTAAGTTCGTATAGCGCTTGCGGAAAGCCGTAGAAATCATGAATCGTCGCCAGCGTTTCGGCGCTGCCGACAGAAACAATATCGGTATCCCAGTGAGCACTGATGATTACAATCGCGCGCGGTTTGGGGAGCCTGGCGTCGTTGTCGACCATGGCTGCGCCAGCCGCACCGGGGTCGAGCGCGAATGTGGGCGCACCATGGGGAACGAACAGTGTGGGCAGGCGATTCATGGCAACACTCCTTAAGAGG
The DNA here is from genome assembly GCA_947487325.1 of Oxalobacteraceae bacterium. Lineage (GTDB taxonomy): Bacteria > Pseudomonadota > Gammaproteobacteria > Burkholderiales > Burkholderiaceae_D > Pernthalerella. The sequence goes on from CANKWG010000071.1 coordinate 4,413, forward strand.
CCTCTACTTTAGCCTGCCTGATTGAATTAAAATAGGAGACAATAAGAAAATATTTATTGCGTAGGACGCAACAATGGATCGCTTGCAAGCCATGCAACTCTTTGTTCGGGTGGCTGAATTGAATAGTTTTTCGGCTGTCGCTCAGCAAATGGGCCTAGCTCGGTCCGCGGTAACCCGCCAGATCGCCGGACTTGAACAGCATCTGGGCCTCAAACTCATGGCGCGCAGCACCCGGCGTTTGACACTCACCTCCGCTGGCGCGGCTTATCTGGAAAAATGCCGGGTCATTCTGAATTTGGTCGAGGCTGCTGAAACCGGGATTGCCGAAGAAGGTCAGCTGCTGCGCGGCCATGTCCGCATAAGCTTGCCGCTGAGTTTCGGGCTGATGCGTATGGTGCCGCCGTTACTTGAATTCGCCCGCACTTATCCTGAAGTCAGTTTGGAGATGGATTACAGTGACCGTCGCGTAAATCTGTTTGAAGAAGGCATCGACCTTGCGCTCCGCATTACCGGCCATCTCGGTGACAGCGCAGTCGTGCGCAAACTGGGCAGCTTGCACTTGCGCACGGTCGCCTCGGCCGAGTATCTGAAGCGATTTGGTTGTCCACAACACCCATCCGAACTCATGCATCATGCGTGCCTGGTGTACACAACGGGTGAATCACCGCAGACTTGGCGCTATCAGGTGGATGGCACACTGCAGCGTTTTCCGGTGCAATCGAAAATGTATGCAAATAACGGACAAGTGCTGACTGAGGCTGCCGCGCAGGGATTGGGTATTGCCTTGCAGCCGGATTTTATTGTGGACACTTTTATTCAAGAGCAGCGTGTCACTGCGATTCTCACGGACTTCGAAACGCCGGAGTTGGGGATTTATGCACTCTTGCCCGGAAATCGGCAAGTGCCTCATCGGGTGAGAGTACTGATGGATTTTCTGGCGGATCGCCTTGATCCGAAGCAAACGTGACAACGCATTCCTTATCTTCAGGATCATGTTTTGTATTGCTCGACGATGCCGCTACATCACAATCGACCGAGCTGAAGCAGTCGCGCCTGTATACCGAACTCGTTGCGCGTATTGATTGCACCGACGTTTCTCAGCTCACCTCTTTTTTTGATGATGTTCAGCAAAAGCTATCAGCGGGTCTGGCAGTTGTGGGCTTGTTCAATTATGAGTTAGGTGCTGCGATACACAACATCAGCGAGCGAGTCGATGCGGCGCCTGTATTGGCTTCAGCGCTGGTGTTTGCACGTTGCCACCATTTATCGCGTGAAGAGGTGGATGTCTGGATAGCACAGCAGTTAGCAGCAACGCAGGGTGCTGACTTTTGTCTTGAGCCGATCGTCGCAGGCAAAGATGCATCTGAATTTCGGTCTGCGATCGATGCGATTCATCGCTATATCGAAGCCGGTGATACCTATCAGGTCAATCTGACCTTCCCTTTGCACTTGACTGTGCATGGCAATCCAGTTGCCTTGTACGCTGCGCTGCGCAGACAGCAACCGGTACCTTACGGCGCATTGATGGTCTTGCCGGATGGTCAGTCGGTATTGTCCTTATCACCGGAACTCTTCGTGAGTCATGCGGATGGGCGCTTGCTCGCCAAGCCCATGAAAGGTACGCTCGAAGCTGATGTAGACCATCACGATACAGATCGTGCCACCGCACTCGCAGCGAGTACCAAGAATCGCGCAGAGAATCTGATGATCGTCGATTTGCTACGTAATGACCTAGGTCGGATCGCGCAGACGGGTACGGTAAAAGTACCCGCACTGTTCGAAGTAGAGCGCTTCGGTCATGTGTGGCAGATGACCTCAACGATAGAAGCTGAGTGTCGTACCGATGTGACGCTAGCAGACATCTTCAGCGCAATCTATCCTTGTGGATCGATCACTGGCGCACCCAAGCGTCGCACGATGCAGATTTTGCGCGAACTCGAGACGGAGGCGCGTGGTTTATATACCGGTGCAATTGGCTGGTTTGATCCACCAAAGGCAGACCGCATTCTGAGTGACTTTATGTTGTCGGTACCCATACGAACCCTCATGCTTGATGCGCCTACTGGTAATGATGTGCGTCAGGGGGTTATGCGCGTCGGGGCGGGTATTGTGTATGACAGTGATGCGGACAGCGAGTATGCCGAATCTCTTTTGAAAGCACGATTTCTCACTGGCGTGTCATCACAGTTTTCGTTGATCGAGACCTTACAAGCGCATCGTACTTTTGGCGCGCGAAATTTGCATTTGCATTTGCAGCGGCTGAGTGTATCAGCACGTCATTTTGGTTTTCCCTGTGATCCGGAGCAGATTGCCGCGCAAGTTAATGCAGTATGTGCTGGTCTGGCGAGTGATGGGCTGTATCGAATGCGTCTGTTACTAAATGCCGATGGGACCGTAGACATTCGCACAGCGTCAATGAGCGACTCCTTGCCGTCACCCGTGCGTTTGCTGCTGGCCAAGCAGCCAATGCAATCACAGGATGTTTTTTTGCGTCATAAAACTACATTGCGACGGCGCTACGATCGTGCCTGGCAGGTGGCAGAAAAAAATGGCGCGTTCGACACTTTGTTCGTCAATGAAAAATCGCAAGTGACCGAAGGTGGACGCAGCAATCTATTTGTTTGTCGCGAGGGTCAGTGGCTGACACCGCCTCTGTCAGAAGGCGTATTGCCAGGCATTATGCGTGGATTGCTTTTGAATGATCCGACCATGAACGCCAGAGAGAAAGTGTTGACGCTTGATGATTTACGCGTTGCCGAGCACATCATGGTCTGCAGTTCACTGCGCGGCTCCTTGCCTGCTACGGTGGATTGGGATGCCGCGCTCGTTGATGTTGCGTGATGTTTCAGTAAAGCGGTCTCTTTCAAGCGTTTAACAACGGCGAGAACTGCAACTTGACCGGGCTGAAATAAGGCCGCGTATCACCCATCATATGGCGCAGTTCTCTGATGGGTATCTCCGTTTCCTCGTGAATTTTGAGCAGAATTTCACCGCTGACAGCGAGCCGACGGTGGCGAACTTTACTGATCACCGATGGAGAAAGTCCAACCTTGCGCGCCAGCGCAGAACTGCTGCGCAAACCCAGTCGACGAATTAGCCTGTCGATAAACAATTCAGGCGTATAAGTATCAGAAGTGTACTTCTTCATGGCTTTCCATCCTTTCAATCTTTGAAGAAAATGCCATCACCAACATCGGTGACGACCCCTGAATTTCCAATCGCTTCAACAACTTTCGATGCCGCCCAATCAAGGACTGCGGACGTTGATCTGTCAGTCTTAAGCAAGTGTGGCTCCGATGATGCGATAACTGTCGCTTCCAAAAAAGCAGCTAAATTAAGACAATCATTCTTGAAATCCCTGAGAAGTTTCTAAATTAGTATCTTCAATAGTTGTTTTGTGACTTCGGATCAGCTGCGAAAATTTTGATCTAAGCTTTAACTTTGATTTTTCGATGCAACAGCGACAAATGCGGGCATTGAATTGAGGTTTGTTTAGCGAGAGCTGCGGATATCAGCTTTTGCCAAAATAATATAAATTTAATAAATAATTAGAATCGGTTTGATGTTGGGACTAGAGATTTAAGGTGCACTTTCAAGATAAGATTCACCTAGTCCAAATTTTGAAGTTTTATTTCAGGGAGAAATAACAATGAAACGATATGTGGCGCTGTTATTGGTTGCTGCCGCCTCAGTTGCTGTTGCCGCGGGGAGTGCACCCGGCTATGTTTCTGTTTATATTTCGGATAACCGTGCGGTTGGCATGTCGATCAGCCCAAACAATCAGCAAGAAGCCGACGATATTGCCAGTTCGAGTTGCGTGGAATATGCAGAGGCCGACGATAAAACTACGTGCGTAAAGGCGATTGAAGGCGTAGCCAAGTGCGTGGCCGTGGCTCGAAGCGAAGAGGGTGCCTGGGCTGCTGCAATGGGCGAAACCACAAAAAAAGCCAGTGACCTGGCCGTCAAGACATGTAAGAAATACACGAAAAATAAATGCGTGGTCGATAAGGCAGCGAAGCTTTGCCTCTAAACACACCTGTTTGCCGAACCCGTCGAGTTTGATATGACCGCAAAAACGTCCATTTAGTCCTTCACGGATTGGCAGAGCCTGTAAATCATTCTGTGTAAATACCGGCGAATTTGGTGGAGGCCGCGGGAATCTCCCGGTCTTCGCGCTTGCAAGCGCGAATCCGCTCACAGGCACGCCGCATGCGGCGTGAATTCCCTGCTCGCCCCGCGTCCCGCGAGTTCGATGCTCGCAAACGTCGATCAAAATTAAAAAGCCACCCAAAAACCGGGTGGCATTTTAATTTTGGTGGAGGCGGCGGGAATCTCCCGGTCTTCGCGCTTGCAAGCGCGAATCCGCTCGCAGGCACGCCGCATGCGGCGTGAATTCCCTGCTCGCCCCGCGTCCCGCAGATTCGCTTCTCGATGCTTGCGATCACCTCAAAAAAATACCGCCCTTGTGGGCGGCATCTTTTTGAGGTGGTGGAGGCGGCGGGAATCGAACCCGCGTCCAGAAGTACTCTACAGACAGTTCTACATACTTAGCGTTGTCATTTGGATTTAACCTTGCTGACGCGGACACACACGCTGCAGCAAGACGAGTCACCTTGATTTAACACTGCGCCAAGTAACCCGACGCAATGCGATTCGCTGTGAATGACTCTACTGCTGTTGCCAGCCCGCCCCAGCGACAAGACGGTGTAGAGCTAAGAAGTTATTAAGTTCCTAGGGGTTTACGCTGCGAGAGCGTAAGATTCATCGTTTGCATTTAAGCATTTCCGGTTGGATTTACGAGGTGACCAGTCCTCGGTATGCCCTGCGCTGCTTTGCAACCCCTGTCGAAACCAGGTCGCCCCCAATGCAGTGCTCCCATTGTAATCCTATAGCTCGGGTCACTGCGAGTAAATTCAAGTGCGCAGTAGCGTGAGCAGATCGAGAGGTTGCGCTGCCGTTACATCGGCTTGCCAGCTTTGTGGCTCGGTGTGTCCGCAATAGCCCCAAGCGGCTGCGATGGTGGGCATGCCGGCGGCTTTGCCGGCTTGTATGTCGCGCAAGTCATCACCGACGTACCAGCAATCTTCCGGGGCCAGTTGCAATCGTCGCGCGGCTTCCAGCAAAGGTTCGGGATGGGGTTTGGCGTGTGGCGTGGTGTCGCCGGAGACGATGCATCCTGCATGGCCCAGTTGTATCAGGGGAACCAGCGCATCGGTATAACGTGCAGGCTTGTTGGTAACGATGCCCCATTGCAGCCCTCGTGTTTCGATGCTGCCGAGCAGATCATGCACGCCATCAAACAGACACGTGTGGACTGCGATGCTGGCTGCATAGTTAGCCAGAAATTCTACGCGCATCGCATCGTAGTCGTCATCGCCCGGAGCAATGCCAAAGGCGGCACCGATCAGGCCACGAGCACCTGCCGAGGCGAGCGGTCGCAACAAGTCAAACGACGTTGCCTCCAGTCCGCGGTCGTGACGCATTTTATTGACGGCGGCTGCGAGATCGGGGGCGGTATCAGCGAGCGTGCCATCCAGATCAAACAGCAGCGCTTTGGGCGCGGGCAAGTTTACGTACATTGAA
>CANKWG010000072.1 GCA_947487325.1 Oxalobacteraceae bacterium
GTTGCAGGTCGAAGTTATGGGTCGCGGTATGGCCTGGCTCGACACCGGAACGCATGAGTCGCTGATGGAAGCCGGGCAGTTCATCGCTACGCTGGAAAAACGTCAGGGATTGAAAATCGCCTGTCCTGAAGAGATTGCTTATCGCAAAGGCTATATCGACGCAGCACAAGTACAAAAATTGGCTGAGCCCATGAAGAAAAACAGTTACGGCCAGTATTTGCTGCGCTTGCTCGAAGACAGAATTTTTTGAACGCATGAAAATTATTTCGACCACGATACCCGATGTGCTGATCATCGAGCCCACAGTCTTTGGCGATGCGCGCGGTTTTTTCTACGAAAGCTACAACGCGCGCCAGTTTGAAACGCTGACTGGCATTGCGCCGCAATTCGTCCAGGATAATCATTCTCGTTCTGCGCGTGGCGTTTTACGTGGCCTGCATTATCAAATACGTCAGCCTCAGGGCAAGCTGGTACGAGTCACTGCGGGCGAGGTCTTTGATGTCTGCGTCGACTTGCGTCGTAGCTCGTCTTTCTTCGGACAATCAGTAGCGGTAACGCTCTCAGCTGAAAATCATCGGCAGTTATGGATACCACCGGGATTTGCGCACGGATTTCTGGTGACTAGTGATTACGCAGAATTTCTTTACAAAACGACCGACTACTACGCGCCCGAGTATGAACGCTCGCTGCAATGGAATGATCCTGCGCTGAACATTGCGTGGCCTATTCAGGGAGAGCCTTTGCTGTCTGCCAAGGACAAAGTGGCCGCATCGCTTGCACAGGCTGAAACCTTCGAATGAAAATACTCGTTACGGGTTGCCACGGTCAGGTTGGTCATGCACTGACTCAGCATTTGCAAGGTCTGGGCGAGATTCATGCGCTCGGGCGCGAGCAGCTCGATCTCTCCCGTCCTGAATCGATTCGGGCGGTGATGCAATCCCTGCAACCGGAAATTGTTATCAACGCCGCTGCATACACCGCAGTAGATCAGGCCCAATCAGAAGAAGCACTTGCTCTGCGCATCAATGCCGAGGCCCCCGGTATTCTGGCTGAAGAGGCCAAAAAAATCGGCGCATCACTCATTCACTATTCCACCGACTATGTATTCGACGGTAGCAAGCAGGGCGCATGGGCAGAAGACGATCCTGTGTCTCCCTTGTCTGCCTACGGTCGCAGCAAGCTCGCGGGCGAGCAGGCCATTGCAGCGACCGGCGTGCCACATCTGATTTTGCGCACCAGCTGGGTCTATGGTCTGCACGGTAAAAATTTTTTACTCACCATGCTAAGGCTGGCGCAATCCCGCGATTCACTGTCCATTGTGGATGATCAGATCGGTGCACCCACCTGGAGTCATACAATTGCAGAAGCTACTGCCAATATCGTGAGACATTTTCCCCAGGCTGAACAAATTGCAGAACTGAGTGGTATTTATCATCTGTGCGCAAGTGGACACACGAGTTGGTTTGGCTTTGCTCAGGCGATTTTTGCGCATCCTGCGGTGCATAAGCGTCCTGCATTGCAGGCGATTACAACGGCGCAATATCCCACGCCTGCGCGACGTCCTGCAAACTCCGTCATGAATACAGAAAAATTCCGGCAATGTTTTGGTGAGCTACCTTCCTGGCAAGAGGCTCTGCAGCACTGCTTGGAAGGTCTTGAACCCAAGACTGCTTCTGAATAAACATCTCCCATATTTATTTTTATAGAACTTCTGCAACTATGGTCACTGGCACAGTCAAATTAAATCCCGGCATCTTCAAGGCCTACGATATTCGTGGTGTGCTCGGCACAACGCTGGACAACGGTATTGCGTATCAGATTGGTCAGGCCTTTGGATCTGCTGCGGTTGAATGCGGCGAGCAGATTGTTGTGATCGGTCGCGATGGTCGATTGTCCGGTCCCGAATTGTCGGCAGCATTGGCCGAAGGTTTGCAATCAGCCGGTGTTGATGTGATCGATATCGGCATGGTCGCCACACCCATGCTGTATTTCGCGACCCATACGTTGGGTGCCAGCAGCGGCATCATGGTCACTGGCAGTCATAATCCGCCTGATTACAACGGTTTCAAGATGGTGCTGGCGGGTGCAGCCATTTATGGCGACACCATAACGGCGCTCTATCAGCGTCTGCAAGAGGGCAGGCTCGCGCAAGGTCGGGGCAGCTATCGAGAGCATTCGATACGCGATGCGTATCTGCAGCGCATCGTCGGCGACATCAAGCTCGCGCGTCCCATGCATATTGCGATTGATTGCGGCAATGGTGTCGCTGGTGCTGTTGCTGGTGACTTGTATCGGCAGCTCGGTTGCACGGTGACGGAATTGTTTTGCGAGGTTGACGGTAATTTTCCGAATCATCATCCTGATCCTGCACATCCTGAGAATCTGCAGGATCTAGTTCGCACGCTGGCCAACAGCGAGGCAGAGATCGGACTCGCTTTCGATGGTGATGGCGATAGGCTGGGTGTCGTGACCAAGACCGGCGAGATCATTTATCCGGATCGTCAATTGATGCTGTTTGCGCAGGAGATACTCAGTCGTCATCCCGGTGCACCCATACTCTTTGATGTGAAATGCAGCCGCCATGTCGCCGAAGTCGTCAGAGCCGCCGGCGGTCAGCCGCAGATGTGTCGTACCGGTCACTCGCTTGTGAAGGCAAAGATGAAAGAAACCGGCGCACCTTTCGGTGGTGAAATGAGCGGTCATTTATTTTTCAAAGACCGCTGGTATGGATTTGATGATGGCTTGTATGCCGGCGCTCGCTTGCTCGAGTTGGCCAGTCGTGTCAGCGATCCCGGTGCCATGCTCAATGCCTTGCCACAGTCCATCTCGACGCCCGAGCTTCAGATCGCGCTAGCCGAAGGCGAGAACCACGCTGTCGTGGCGCAGCTGCAGCGCGACGCGCAATGGCCGGATGCGCGTGATGTCATTACGCTGGATGGTGTGCGTGTGGAGTACGCAGATGGCTTTGGTCTGGTACGTGCTTCAAACACCACGCCCGTGCTTGTCTTACGTTTCGAAGCCGAAGATACCGATGCGCTGCATCGCATACAACAATCCCTGGGTGCAGCAATTCGCGCAGTACGGCCTGATGCAGTGCTACCGTTCTGAATGCTGATGGATTCATTTAGGCTGCGCGCCTATTCTCTGATCTGGTGGCTGGTTTTGCCGCTGGCACTGCTGCGCTTGTGGTTGCGTGGTCAACGCGAACCAGGTTATCGCGAGCACATAGCAGAACGTTTGGGCCGCTACGCCCCCGCGCCTACCTCGCCGCTGATCTGGGTGCATGCCGTATCGGTGGGTGAGACACGCGCTGCCGAACCGCTGATTCGCCGTTTGCTTCGTGATTTTCCATCACATACGATTCTGATCACTCACATGACAGTCACTGGCCGCGCGACGGGTCAGCAATTGTTTGCCGATGAATCGCGCGTGATTCAAGCCTATCTGCCCTACGACACCCTATCGATGACGCAGCGCTTCTGTACACATTTCCGTCCGCAGTTGGGCGTGCTGATGGAAACCGAAGTCTGGCCTTGTCTGATCGACGCCTGTCGGCGTGCAGCCATACCGATCACGCTCGTTAATGCCCGATTGTCCGAAAGGTCATTAAAAAAAGCCCAGTATTTTTCCGGCCTGCTACGCGCCGCCGCACGCAAAATCGATCGTGTCGCAGCGCAAACCGAGGATGACGCGACCCGGCTGCGCGCAATGGGTGCGCAACATGTCACGGTCACGGGTAGCTTGAAATTCGACATTGATCCACCGGCCAACGGGCTGGCGCAAGGACGCGATTGGCGTGCACGGTGGGGTAACCGTCCGGTGCTGTTATGCGCGAGTACGCGCGAAGGCGAGGAACGTCTGCTGCTCGATGCCATGGTCACAGCCTCACTGCCCGAGCATTTTCTGGTCTTGATCGTTCCGCGCCATCCGCAACGTTTCGACGAGGTCGCTCATCTGATCGACGAGCGTGGATTTCGATGGATGCGTCGCTCGGCATGGCGCTCCGAAAATCTGCCGTCGGATGTGAACGTGGTGTTGGGTGATTCCATGGGTGAGATGTTCGCGTACTACGCAGCCTCGGATATTGCCTTCATCGGCGGCAGTTTGTTACCACTGGGTGGGCAGAATCTGGTGGAGGCACTGTCCTGCGGCAAGCCGGCCATCGTTGGAAAACATACCTTCAATTTTGAGCAGATCACCGAAGACGCGATTGAGTTTGGTGTCGCTGTCCGCATCAATGATGCAGATGACTTGTTCACGCAGTTGTCGGAATGGCTGGAGGATACTTCCGGGCTGCAGGACACTTCCGCGAGAGCTGCGCAATTCACGCAATTACATCGTGGTGCGACGGAGAAGACGTTGCGTCTGTTATCTGAGGTAATGCGTTAGTGCTAGATCAGTCTGGATTGACTGCTTGCATACCCATGACGGCAGAAGCTTTTTGCAGTCGCTTGTCGAAGCAAGCGAATAAAATTTTCTGGCCGCTGCCATCATGTAATGTTTTTGCGGCAGCAAGCTGGACGCTGTCGTAGGCTCTTAGTGCGAATGCCTCTGCAATCTCTCCGGCCAGCCTCATTAGTTTTTGATTAATTTCGACAATGGCGAAATCACGCCAGCTGAGTTCGAATTGATTTCGTCCGAGTTCGATCAGGTCGGAGTCCGCAGGAGCTTCCCTCGCTCGCCTCGCCATTGCAGCCATCATCTCCGCCCAAGCGATTCTGCACACCGCAACGATAGCTGCTTGATCTGCAGCTTCGATCATTAGCTCACTGTGCTCTTCTTGAATGAAGAGTTTCGCCAGAGCGGAGGTATCGCAAAACAAGATCAAGCGCGGTCTTCCTGAATGATTTTGCTGAGGGATTTGCCGCCGGCTGATAGGCGGGGCAGCTGTTTTGCGAATGAGGGCTTTTTGCCATTCCAGGTCACTGACTCATCTGCAGCGAGCCCACCCAGCGGGTGGATATTGGCCGAAGGTATACCAGTAATTCTGGCGATGGGTTTGTTGTGTGAGGTGACCTCAATGATTTCGCCGTTTTGGGCGCGTGAAAGCATCTCGGATAGGTTCGCCTTTAACTCTCTGACTGGCACAGGCATGACAAGCTCCTTAAAATTGGTCACATTTTATAAGAATTTGGTAGATTTGTGACCTTTTTGGCGGCATGTTTTCGTGGTGTTGCACTAGAGAATTTATGAGCGCTAAAGTTCGTAAAGTATAGAAAGTTTATTTATTTGCAAGTAAAGTTCGGTGACAACCTCAGGCCAGTGATGTTGATGGAAGCAAAAGCGATCAAGAACGATGCAAGTCAACGGGAGTATCCGGCATTGAAAATCAAAACCCAGCGCCTTTTGTTGCGTCCCTGGCGTGACGAGGATTTACCAGCTTTCGCGAAGATGAATCAGGATTCCCGCGTGATGGAATTCTTTCCCGCTATTTTGGATCGTCAACAAAGCGATTCAGTAGCAATGAAAATTCGGCAGCAATTAGACGATCAGGGTTGGGGATTCTGGGCGGTAGAAATACCGGGAGAAGCTAGCTTTATCGGATTCACGGGTTTAAACAAGCTAAGCAATGATTTGCCGTTTGCTCCAGGCGTCGAGATTGGCTGGAGGCTATCACGAGATTTTTGGGGAAAAGGCTATGCTAGCGAGGCAGCACTTGCAGCGCTTGAAATAGGTTTTCTTCAGATGAAGTTGCGTGAGATTGTTGCGTTTACAGCAGAGCACAATTTACGCTCTCGCGCTGTAATGAGCCGTATTGGTCTCGGCTATGCGGGTGAGAAATTCGAGCATCCGGGCGTTCCACCCGGACATTCGCTCAGAACGCATGTGCTTTACAGAATTGAGAATCCATTTTCAAATGCTGCAGCCAGCGAGCCTGAACTTGAATATCAACCAAAAAATGCTGAGTAAAAATAATGCGGCTCGCGGTGATTGAACCGAATTCACACAACAATTTATTGACTCACCTCATTCAACCCACCCCCCAGCGAGCGGTATAAATCCACCGAATTGGTGATCTTCAGTAGTTTGGTCTGCAGCAGCTGCTGTTCGGCAGCAAAGAGCTCGCGTTCGGCATCGAGCACATCCAGATAATTTGCAATACCGTTCTTGTAGCGTGCCTGCGCGAGTTCAAGGCGTGCCGCTTGCGAGGCGCGCATGGCTTCCTGCGCTGCGATTTCATCTGCTAGCGACGCGCGGGCTGATAAAGCATCGGCGACTTCACGGAAAGCGATCTGAATAGTTTTTTCGTAGCTGGCAATCGCGATATCAGTGCGTACTTCGGCCAGACTCAGATTGGCTTTGTTGCGACCTGCATCGAATATGGGTAGCACAAGCTGTGGCGAAAAAATCCAGGTGCCGGAGTTACCCTGAAACAGATCGCCCAATTCAGTGCTGGCCAGACCGGCGCCTGCTGTGAGCGATATGCGCGGGAAAAATGCGGCGCGGGCAGCGGCGATACTGGCCTGTGTCGAGCGCAGTCGCTGTTCTGCAGCGCGTATATCTGGGCGATGCGTGAGCAATTCGGAAGATAGGCCGGCTCCGATGTTTGCGGTAACAGGCTGCGAGGAGAGATTGGCGCTTTGTGTGGCTGGCGGGGTGCTAGCGCCCACCAGTAGCGCCAGCGCGTTGATACTTAAAGCGTGTTCGCGTTTGAGCGAGAGCACAGCGGTTCGTGCGGTTTGCACCAAGGTTTCGCTCTGCCGTAATTCAAGCGCATTCGTAATACCTGCATCAAAACGTTTTTTGACCAGATCATATGACGTTGTGCGTGCCTTCAGCGTGCGTTCGGCCAGCGCAATCTGTTCAGTCAGACCGCGCTCGGCCAGCCATGCTTTGGCGACCTCACCGACGAGCGAGACCTGCATCGCACGTTGTGCTTCTTCGGTTGCAAAGAATTGTGCCAGCGCTGCTTCGGATAGATTTTTTACGCGACCGAAAAAATCAAGCTCAAAGGCAGTCATGCCAACGCCAACCTGATACGACGAGGTGTTACGCATCGTGCCTGCAAACAGCTGACGGGAGCCAGAGGTGCCAGCCGTGCCATTCACTGCTGGTTGCTGGTCGCTGCGCTGAATGTTGTACAAAGCGCGCGCTTCTTCGATACGCAACGCGGCAGTTTTCAGATCACGGTTATTGGCAAGCGCAGCTGCAATGGTTTGTTTGAGCTCCGGATTGAGAAAAAATTCACTCCAGCCGATATCAGCCACCGGTGTTGCTACCGGTGTTGCTACCGGCCCGACTGCGACCGGAAATTTATCGGGTATCGGTGCAGCAGGTTTACTGAACTCGGGCAGTATTTGGCAGGCTGACAGGGCCACAGTCCCGGTCAGCAGCATCATCGAAAGTTTTTTTGTCGTCATGGTTTTTCTTCTTCCTGATGCATATGGGCTGCATACAATTTGCGCTGACGCTCACTGCCCTTGAAGATGCGGCGAACGACAACAAAAAATACCGGTACAAAAAACACCGCCAGTACCGTGGCAGTGATCATGCCCCCCATCACACCGGTACCAATCGCGCGCTGGCTAGCTGACCCAGCACCGGTGGCGATCACCAGCGGCAGTACGCCGAGGATGAAGGCCAGTGAGGTCATGATGATCGGCCGGAAGCGTAGTTTCACCGCCGTCAGTGTGGCTTCGACCAGGTCCATGCCATCCGCTTGCAGGTCTTTGGCGAATTCAATAATCAGAATCGCGTTCTTCGCCGACAAACCAATGATCGCAATCAGACCTACCTTGAAGTAAACATCGTTCGGCATATCACGCCATATCGTGAAGGCTACGGCGCCCAGCACGCCCAGCGGGACGACCAGCAGCACCGCCAGCGGAATCGCGGTACTTTCATAAAGGGCAGCGAGCACCAAAAATACGGCCAGCAGGGACAAGACGAACAACAGCGTCGCCGTCGAGCCCGCTGCTTTTTCTTCGAAAGATTGACCGGCCCATTCAAAGCCCACGCCTGCAGGCAGTTGAGATACCAATCGTTCTACCTCGGCCAGCGCATCGCCGGACGAAGCACCCGGCGCAGCATCGCCCTGTACTTTCATCGCAGGATAGCCATTGAATCGGACCAGCTGCACCGGACCGGTAATCCAGCGACTTTGCGTAAACGCAGAAAAAGGCACCATGGAACCCTGAGCATTTCGTGCGTGGAGTTTGTCGATATCCTCAGGCATCAAGCGCTTGTTGGGATCGGCCTGCAGAATCACGCGCTGTTGGCGACCTTGATTCGGAAAATCATTAACGTAGGTGGTACCAAAGGTGGCGGATAGCGTGGTGTTGATATCAATCAGCGACACGCCCAGCGCATTGGCCTTGTCACGATCGATTTCCAGACGTAATTGCGGTGAATCTTCCATGCCCTCTGGGCGCGCACTCTTGATGACTTTGCTTTGCGCCATCATGCCCAGCAATTGGTTACGTGCCGCCAGCAGTGCATCATGGCCCAGACCCGCTCTATCCTGCAGGCGCAGAGAGAAACCGGTCGCGTTGCCGAGCTCACGAATCGCTGGCGGGTTTACGGTGAAGACAATCGCGTCGCGAATCGTCATCATCAGCGACATCGCCTTCTGCGCAATACCAGCTGAGCTGACTTCTGGCGTAGTGCGCTCCTTCCAGTCTTTGAGTGGTACGAACAGCAGACCACCGTTCTGACCATTACCCGAGAAGCTAAAGCCAATCACCGACACGATGCCAGCGACACCCGGCTCTTTCATGAAGTACTGCTCTGCTTGCTCCATCACCGACAAGGTTCGGCCAGTGCTAGCGCCCGGTGGCAGCTGCACGTTTGCCAGCAGATAGCCCTGATCTTCAGCAGGCAGGAACGAAGTTGGCATGCGCGACGCCATCCACACCACACAAGCGATGATGACGCCGTAGATCACCATGTAACGACCCGTAGTGCGAAGCATTTTTTTCACACCGGATTCATAACTTGCAGTCGTGCGGCGGAAGAAGCGGTTGAACAAACCGAAAAATCCCTTGCGTTCGTGATGTCCGGGTTCAATTGGTTTCAGTACCGTCGCGCACAATGCTGGTGTGAGTGTGATCGCCATGATCGCTGAGAACACCATCGCCGACACCATCGACATCGAGAACTGTCGGTAGATCGCGCCCACGGAGCCAGTAAAGAAAGCCATCGGTACAAACACGGCGATCAGCACCGCAGTAATACCAATGATGGCGCCCGTAATCTGGCTCATCGCCTTGATGGTTGCTTCGCGCGGCGGTAGACCTTCCTCGGCCATAATCCGTTCGACGTTCTCCACCACCACAATCGCATCATCCACCAAGATACCAATGGCCAGCACCATACCGAACATAGTCAGTACGTTGATGGAATAACCAAACAGAGACATCGTCGCAAAGGTTCCCATCAGCGCGACGGGTACGACAATCGCCGGGATCAGCGTGTAGCGCAGACTTTGCAGGAACAGCAGCATCACCAGGAACACCAGTGCCACAGCTTCGAGCAGTGTCTTAATCACTTCTTCGATTGAGATTTTTACGAACAGCGAAGTGTCATAAGGAACCACATACTCCACGCCGGGCGGGAAGAATTTTTTCAACTCCTTCATCTTCGCGCGTACCAGTTCTGCAGTTTGCAGTGCGTTAGCTGTGGGAGTCAGCTGAATACCAATCGCAGCAATCGGCTTGCCGTTCAGACGAGCAGAAAAGCCATAGGATTGTCCGGCAATCTCCACCTTGCCGATATCGCGAATCCGCACCGTTGCGCCATTTGGCAGCGCTCGCAGTACCACGTTGCCGAATTCTTCAGGCGTAGATAATTGACCGCTGACGATAAGGGAGGTCGCGATG
>CANKWG010000073.1 GCA_947487325.1 Oxalobacteraceae bacterium
CGTCATTTTCGGGCACACCACCAGCATGCGCTCCCAGACCGCCTGCGCCGCAATCACAGAAATCTGCTGCCCGACAATGGAACGCGCCAGCGTCACAAAGGGATCACCTCGCCCGACTAGCTGCAGATCCCCAAAGCGTGGGATGAGTTTTTTCATGATGCGGTCCCGCCGCATCAGCTCGGACTTGGCGTTCTCCCAGTAATCGGGCACAAACAGCGGATCTAACTTAGTCGCCATGGATTTACGCCCTTCGCCATTCTGTAAGACCACCGGGTTTGTCTTCAAGAACAACTCCCTGCTCGAGCAAGGCGCCACGAATACGGTCAGCCTCGGCAAAATTCTTGTCTTTCTTGGCCTGCGCACGCGCCGCAATCTGCGCCGCTACCTCATCATCGCCAAGACCACCGGCCGCTGCAACGCCTTGAAGGAAAGCCTGGGG
The DNA here is from genome assembly GCA_947487325.1 of Oxalobacteraceae bacterium. Taxonomy (GTDB): domain Bacteria; phylum Pseudomonadota; class Gammaproteobacteria; order Burkholderiales; family Burkholderiaceae_D; genus Pernthalerella. The sequence goes on from CANKWG010000073.1 coordinate 440, forward strand.
TTCGCGCACAAGCAAACCCAGCACTGCCCCCAGACCACGGAGCTGCCGCGCCATCGCAGGCGAATGATGACGATTGACCTCAGTAACCAGATCAAACAACACGGCGATGGCAATCGGGGTGTTGAAATCATCATTCATCGCTTCAGCGAAACGTTGTGCGTGAGTTTCGCTCCAATCCAGCGGCGAGGCATCAGGTGCGGTTTCTTTGAGTGCAGTGTATAGGCGGGTCAGCGCGGTGCGGGCATCTTCAAGATGTACATCGGAATAATTCAGCGGGCTGCGGTAATGCGCACGCAGGATAAAGAAACGAACGACTTCTGCGTCAAATTTCTTAAGGACTTCGCGAATTGTGAAAAAATTGCCCAGTGATTTGGACATTTTTTCGTCATCAACTCGCACAAAACCATTGTGCATCCAGTAGTTGACGAAGGTATTCGCATGCGCGCCCTCAGACTGCGCAATCTCGTTTTCGTGGTGGGGAAATTGCAGATCCTGACCACCACCGTGAATGTCAAATCGTTCGCCGAGCAGATCACAAGACATCGCAGAGCATTCAATATGCCAGCCAGGACGCCCAGCACCCCAGGGCGATGACCATTTGACTTCTTCGGGTTCTGTCTCGCGTGCCGATTTCCAAAGAACAAAGTCAAGCGGATCACGCTTGGCGCTATCAATATCAACCCGCTCACCCGCGCGCAAGTCATCCAGCGATTTACCGGAAAGCTTGCCGTAGCCTTCAAAATCACGAACCGAAAAATTCACATCACCATCCGATGCCTGATAGGCCAAACCACGCGCTTCGAGTTTGCCGATTAGCTCGAGCATTTGTGGCACATAGGCGGTGGCTCGTGGCTCATGATCTGGTCGCTGCACGCCCAAGGCATCGGCATCTTCATTCATTGCCGTGATGTAGCGGTTGGTGAGTGCAGTGATGGATTCTTTGTTTTCGACGGCACGACGGATGATTTTGTCGTCAATGTCAGTGATATTACGAACGTAAGTGACTTCGTAGTGTTGCTCGCGAAGCCATCGCTGCACCATATCGAACACCACCATGACGCGCGCATGCCCGAGATGACAAAAATCGTAGACGGTCATGCCGCACACGTACATGCGCACCTTACCCGGATCTATCGGAGAAAATACTTCCTTGTCACGCGCCAGCGTGTTGTAAATTCTAAGAACACTCATGAATGATCTGGAAGTGGTGTAGCTGATGTCCCCGTGAGCGGACCACTATGACCCTGTGCAGCTGAGGTCACTGACTCATAGTGTTGCCAAAAATTTGCGGACCGTCTTTGTTAAAATGCGGCTTTCGCGCAGTATAACATTGAAGCAATAGGCAACCCGCTACCGCTGCACTAGATGATCAGTCTTTTCATACTGAAGGAAAACAAATGCTGCTGATACGCCGTTATCTGATGCGCTGGCTCTTTATCGGGTACATGAGCAGCATATCCTGTCTCGCATTTGCCGATAACCCGCCCCGAGTGTCAATGAAAACCAACATGGGCGAGATGGTGATCGAGCTTAATCCTGAAAAAGCGCCTATTTCTGTTAAAAATTTTCTTGAATATGTCCGCGAGGGTTTTTATAACGGCACGATTTTTCACCGAATTATCTTTGGCTTCATGATCCAAGGCGGTGGATTCGATGAAAAATTCCAGGAAAAGCCAACGCGGGATCCGATCAAGATTGAATCCAAAAACGGCCTGCGAAACAAAAAATACACGATCGCGATGGCACGTACCAGCGACCCGGATTCGGCCACTGCGCAGTTTTTCATCAATTCAAAAGACAACGGCTTTCTTGACTTTCCAGGCCGGGATGGATGGGGCTATGCGGTGTTTGGCAAAGTCATCTCGGGCACAGAAGTGGTCGACAAAATAGAGCAAATCAAAACCAGCGAGGATCGCTCGCAGCCCCCTAAGGTGGTGATCGAGTCTGTTACCGTCATCGAATAATTTTTTTATATTTCAAGGAATATCATGAGCATTTTACTCACCACCAACCACGGTCAGATCACGCTAGAACTCGATGCTGACAAGGCACCGAAGACTGTGGAAAACTTTTTGAACTATGTAAATTCGGGACATTACGATGGCACGATTTTTCATCGAGTCATTGATGGCTTCATGATTCAGGGCGGTGGTTTTTCACCCGACATGCGACAAAAGCCCACCGAAGACCCCGTAGAAAATGAGGCGAACAACGGCCTAACCAATGATCGTTACACGATCGCGATGGCTCGCACATCAGACCCCCACTCAGCTAGCGCACAATTTTTTATCAATGTGAGTGACAATGACTTCCTGAATTATCCAGGCTCGGATGGCTGGGGATATTGCGTGTTTGGCAAAGTTACGTCGGGTACTGAGGTCGTTGATAAGATCGGCAAGGTTGATACAGGTCGCCGTAGTATGTTCTCCGACGTGCCTACTGAAGACGTTATCATCGAAAAAGCAGAAGTCGTCTAAGGCGCAAGCCCTGAACGATGAGCACATCTCCCATAAGTACGTCAGTTGTTGTTCAGTCTGAAACGCTCGCGCTGTTCGTTTCAGACCTGCACCTGAGCCCTGATCTTCCGAAGACAACCGAGATGTTTTTCGGTTTTCTGCGTGATCACGCGCTTAAGACTAAGGCGCTGTATTTGCTGGGTGATGTTTTCGAATACTGGGCTGGCGATGATGATCTTAACGATCCCTTTCACCGCGACGTGATTGATGCGCTGCGCCGGGTAAGCGACCATGGGATTGCGCTCTATTGGATCGCAGGTAATCGGGATTTTCTGGTCGGTGAAACTTTCGCAACAGCATGTGGCATGCGCCTGCTCAGCGAGCCTCATGTCGCCGAGATCGCAGAAAAACGCGTGCTGCTGCTGCATGGTGATGCGCAATGTACGGACGATACGTCCTACATGACATTCCGTTCACAAGTACGCGATCCCGAATGGCAACACGCATTTCTGGCTCGTCCGCTCGTAGAACGCAAGGCCATCATCAGCGGCATGCGCGAAGGCAGTCGTCAGGCGCAGCGCGACAAACCCATGGCTATCATGGACGTTAATGCGGGAGAGATTGCGCGCCTGTTTGATGCGTATGCCGTGCCGCTGATGATTCATGGGCACACGCACCGTCCGCAGGTGCATGAGCACGATGGACGAGTTCGACATGTACTGCCCGACTGGGATTGTGATTCTGAGGTGGTACGCGGCGGGTGGATTGCTATCGATGCTGCGGGTGAGCTTGTGCGGGTGAATGTGGCTGGGTGTGACTGAGCACGTAGCCAAATTTACTCGACCAGCTTGCTCAGCTGATCTCGATTGAATTTATCCAGCTCCGGCACTGTCTCGCATTGAATCCCTGCTGCCTTGAGCGCCTCTATGATCTTCACGAGCTGCAGCTCCTGCGACGCCGCATTGTCGATCAGACCGTGCATCGCTTTCGACAAGGGATCATCACCATTGGGCGTCAATCCATACGCAGCAAACATGCGCGCTGCCGCGTCTTCACGCGAACTGAGAACTTCTTTTTCAATAATGCGTGCGGGATTGCCCACCGCCGTTGCACCGGGTGGCACTTCTTTGACCACGACAGCGTTTGAGCCAACCTTGGCACCCTCGCCTACCGTGAACGCACCGAGCACTTTGGCCCCGGCACCGATGATGACGCCACGACCCAGCGTGGGATGCCGCTTGGCACCTTTGAAGAGCGAGGTGCCGCCCAGAGTAACGCCCTGATAGATCGTGCAATCGTCGCCGATTTCGGCAGTTTCACCAATGACAACACCAAAACCATGGTCGATGAATACCCGCCGACCAATCGTCGCACCGGGGTGAATCTCGATACCCGTGAGACCGCGCGCTATGTGGGAAATGAATCGTCCCAACCATTTGAAACCAGTACGCCAGCAGGCATTGGCCCAGCGATGCATAACGACCGCGTGCAGACCTGGATAACAGGTCAAGACCTCCCAGCGACTACGGGCGGCCGGATCGCGTTCGATAATGCTGCTGATATCTTCCTGAAGTTGGCTGAACATGGGATGCTGAACGGATAGGCTGAAGATGAATTTTATTGGATTTATTTTGTGGTGAGCATACGCTGCCGGCGGGCCTCATAGAGGCAAATGCCTGATGCGACGGACACATTCAGACTTTCTACAGAACCCTGCATGGGCAGTGATACCAGTCGATCGCAATTTTCGCGCGTCAAGCGACGCAAGCCCTCACCCTCCGACCCCATCACAAAGGCAGTGCCACCCGTGTACTCAACGTCGTACAGCGTCTGCTCCGCATCTTCGGTGGTGCCGGTAAGCCAGATATCGTGCTCTTGCAATTCCCGCATTGCGCGCGCCAGATTCGTGACCGTAATGTAGGGCATGGTATCCGCAGCACCACTGGCCACCTTGGCAGCCGTGGCGTTCAGGCCAACCGCCCTGTCCTTGGGTGCGATCACGGCATGCGCGCCAGCACCATCCGCTACGCGCAGACAGGCACCGAGGTTATGCGGATCCGTCACGCCATCGAGCAGCAATAATAGCGGTGGTCCCTGAATGGCATCCAGCAATTCACTGAGATTGCGCGCCAGTGATAATTCACCCGCGCGAGCCACCACGCCTTGATGGCGACGCGTACCCACCATTGCGTCGAGCCGTTGGTCATCCGCTTGAATGATTCTCAGATTCGCGGATTTAGCGGCCCGCAACAGGTCACCCATACGACGATCGTGACGCGAGGCATCAACATAGACTTCCTCTATCGTCGATGCATCATGGCGTATGCGCGCCGTGACTGCGTGAAAGCCAAAAATCAGTCGGGTCTTCATGATGGGGACTTATTTCCGGTGCTTATTTACGTTTCTTTTTGCTGTTACGAGCCGGGGATTTTTTAGCTGCACCTACATTTTTCTTTTCTGGTTTCGTCGATGGCGCGCGCTTGGCTGATGTCTTTTTACCCGCAGATTTTGAAGCGTGGGCGTTGTCTGCGCGGCGTGATTCGTTTTTCAGCTGTGTTCGTATGCCGGGCTGGGTGACGAGACGCAAATCGATACGACGGGCATCAAGGTCCACTCGGCTGACCTGCACCGTGACGCGATCAGTGAGCTGGTAGCGTATGCCCGTACGCTCACCGCGCAATTCATGTCGCGCGTCGTCGTACTGAAAATAGTCCGCACCTAAATCAGTGACATGCACCATACCCTCAATGAAGAGTGCATCGAGCTGCACAAAAATACCGAAAGAGGCAACGCCGGAGATCGTACCGGTGAATTCTTCACCGAGCTTGTCGCGCACGAAGTAGCACTTAAGCCAGGCTTCGACATCGCGTGAGGCCTCATCCGCGCGCCGCTCATTGGCCGAGCAATGAATGCCCAGCGATTCCCAGATCGCCAGATCGCCCTCAGCGCGCTTCTTGCCCGCTGCCCTATCCTTGGCCTGCATTTTTCTAGCGGCAGGCGAAAGATTAGTGTTCAGGTTTTCAGTGAGAATGCCCTTGGGGTGATACTGCTTGCTCTGCAAAATCGCCTTGATCACCCGATGGGTGAGTAGATCAGGGTAGCGCCGAATTGGACTTGTGAAATGCGCATACGCGCCATAGGAAAGACCGAAGTGACCGATATTATCGGGACTGTAAACAGCTTGTTGCATCGAACGCAGCAGCATCGTCTGCAAAAGCAGCGCATCGGGACGGCCCTTGATTTTTTCCATCAGTGCCGCGTAATCCGATGCGGTCGGTGAGGTACCGCCACCCAAACTGAGACTGAGTTGCTTGAGGAATGTTCTCAGCTGATTAAGCTTTTCCTCTGTAGGCCCCGCGTGGATACGGTACATACCGTAATGCTTGTGGCGCTCCATGAAATCAGCAGCGCAGACGTTCGCAGCCAGCATGCATTCTTCAATCAGACGATGCGCATCGTTTCGAGTACGCGGCAGAATTTGTTCAATCTTGCCGATAGCGTTACAGACGATATAGGTTTCGGTCGTTTCGAAATCCATGGCACCACGTTCACGACGTGACTGCAGCAAGGCCTGAAACAACTCATAGAGATTCTGCAAATGCGGCAACAAGCCCAAGCGCCGCGTAGCCTCGGGACCACGCGTATTACCCAGAATGGCAGCGACTTCGGTGTAAGTCAGTCGCGCAGCGGAGTGAATCACGGCTGGATAGAACTGATAGGCGTGGATATCACCCTTAGCGGTGATGACGGCATCGCACACCATAGTCAGACGATCGACAGCAGGATTGAGCGAGCACAGGCCGTTGGACAGCTTTTCCGGCAACATCGGAATCACACGGCGCGGGAAATACACCGAGGTACTGCGCTCAAGCGCATCGACATCCAACGCATCGTTAGGCTTGACGTAGTGACTAACATCGGCAATCGCAACGATCAGTCGGAAACCTTGACTGCGGCCGATTTTGACAGGCTCGCAGTAGACCGCATCATCAAAATCACGCGCGTCTTCACCATCGATGGTCACCATCGGTATGTCACGCAGATCGACACGATTTTCTAGGTCGACTGGCCGAACTTCCATGGGCAGTTTTGCAGCAAGCGCTTTGGCTGCCTCAGAAAACTCATGCGGCACACCGTATTTGCGTACGGCGATTTCGATTTCCATGCCCGGGTCGTCAATATCACCCAGTACCTCAGAAATGATGCCGACGGGCTGCGCATAGCGCGACGGTTGCTCTGTCAGTTCTACACTGACCACCTGGCTCGCGCGTGCTTTACCCGGCGCCGTGGCCAACAAAATGTCGTGACTTATGCGCTTGTCCTCAGGCACCACCAGCCAGACACCATTTTCGTTGACTAGCCGGCCAATCACATGGGTGTTCGCGCGCCCGATGACTTCGACGATGGTGCCTTCGGGACGACCGCGGCGATCCAGACCGGTGACACGCACCTGCACCCGATCGCCATGCAAAACCTTCTGCAGTTCCTTTTCAGGGAGAAAAATATCTTCGCCATCATCCGGGATCAGAAAACCATAACCATCCCGATGCGCAGATACCCTGCCCTCGATGAAACTCGCCGTATTGGCGAGCTGGATGCGGCCTTTGCGATCAGGCTTGATTTGACCATCGCGCTCCATGGCGGCGAGTCGGCGCGTCAAGCCGTCAAGTTCGACGTCCTTGACAGAAAGCGCCTTGGCAATGGTGGCAAGTGTCTGCGGATCTGCGGATGTACGCAGAATGCCCAGGATTTCTTCCCGGCTGGGGATGCTGTACGGGGGCTGGCTCAAAAGATCTGTGTCTCTGTGTGAAGGAAAAAACACAGATAGTGTAACGGACGGGCGACGCCTGTGCTTAAAAAGCCCCTGACTATGGAGGAAATGCAGGCTTTCCTTCGTTGACGCAGGAGATTATTCCGCTATAATCTCGCCTTCTTTAGGCCCACGTGGCGGAATTGGTAGACGCGCATGGTTCAGGTCCATGTGCCGCAAGGTGTGGGGGTTCGAGTCCCTCCGTGGGCACCAGATACAAAAGGGAGTTTGCGCGAGCAAGCTCCCTTTTTTCTTTTCGCCCATGAGCAAAGCACCTGCGTGCTTTGCGCGAGGGACTCGAAAGGTCGCGCTTGCAAGCGCGGCCGGGGTCGCGGTACGTGACCGAGTCCCCGTGGGCACCAGATACAAAAGGGAGTTTGCGCGAGCAAGCTCCCTTTTTTCTTTTCGCCCATGAGCAAAGCACCTGCGTGCTTTGCGCGAGGGACTCGAAAGGTCGCGCTTGCAAGCGCGGCCGGGGTCGCGGTACGTGACCGAGTCCCTTTCCGCTTCAGTAAGCGTACTTACTAACCGCAGCCTCATCCCACTCAATACCATTTCCCGGCCGCGACGGCACGGTCGCATAACCATCCTTCACTTCGAACGGCTCGGCAATAATAGGATTACCCCAGTCGCGCCACTCCAGCCAGTCTGCTGATTCGGAGGCCTTCAGCAAATGCGCTGACACCTCCGGATACAAATGACTGGACAGAGGATGACCAGCAGCACCGGCAATCGCTGCTGCGCGCATCCAGCCAGTGACGCCGCCAATACGCATGAGGTCCGGCATATAAAGATCAGCCGCCTTTGCTTGCACCGCATCGAAGAAAGAGCGCGGGCCGTAAATGTTTTCGCCGATCTGCACCGGTGTTTTTAATTCGCGGGTGAGTTGTGCATTTTGCGCATAGTTGTCATACACGATCGGTTCTTCAAACCAATACAAACCCTGATCATCGAGCGCATGACAACGCGAAATAGCCTCTTGCAGTGTCTGACCCTGATTGAAATCACACATCAGGTGAATGTCATCACCAATCGCGCTTCGGACATTGGCAATCGCCTTCAAATCATCCGCCAGCTTGGGGCGACCAAGTCGAATTTTGATTGCATTGAAGTTACCTTCCTTGACCAGCTCTTCCGCTTCTTTGCCCAGCTTCTCTGTCGGCAGCAACCAGCAGCCATTAGTGTTGTACGCGCGAAGCTTGCCCACGGATCCGCCCAGTAGCTCGGCAAGCGGCAGTCCGGCTGCCTTAGCCAGCGCATCCCAGATCGCCATATCGAGGCCGGCCATTGCAATGACAGACACACCCTGACGCCCAATCAGGTGCAGCGTGCTCATCGCATCGCGGTACATGTCCAAGGGCGCCAGTGGCTTTCCTTTGAACGATGCCGCCATATCTTCGATGGCTGGACCAATGTAACGCACGGCATTTCTGAGGTAGGGCTCCAGATAACTGCGCCCGATGATGCCTTCTTTGGTTTTGACATCGATCAGAATGAATGGCCATTCGTCGAACTGCCCCACTTTCGCTACGATGGGGCGACGCAGGGGTATGGATACGGCGCGAACGCTGACGCTCTCGAAGGTCAGTTTTTCTAGTTTTTTCATTTTTATTCTTTCATTCAAAATCGCTGGGAAAATGCGGCTATCGGGATTTTAGTCCGAGCAGGGTTCGTTAATAACTGGCTTGGTGTTTTTTATTATCAAAGTCATCTGATAAAAAATTAAAGACCCTAGATCCAGGGTCTTTGCTTTACCGATGAAAATTAGGTAACTACAGGGCTTCCACACGCGCTTAACAATAAAATTTTGCGTCGTACTAAGTCAACCCTAACGCCCCAGATTGACTTCGTGATGCCCTGCCCCCGCTGGAATCATCGGAAAACAATTCGCCTCGGCGCTGACATGCACATCGAGAAAGAAAGGACCGGGGCTGGCAAGACATTCGGCGATTGCCGCTTCCAGATCTTCCCGCCGATTCACCGTGCGCGCCTGCCAACCAAAACCCCGAGCCACGGCGACGAAATCCGGTAAAGCTTCAGTATAGCTGTGACTA
>CANKWG010000074.1 GCA_947487325.1 Oxalobacteraceae bacterium
TCACTTAAGGATCATCATGTACCGCTACGACCAATACGACCACCAAATCGTCCGTGAACGCGTTGCACAGTTCCGAAGCCAAGTGGAACGCCGCATCTCGGGTGAACTCACGGAAGATGAATTCCGTCCCCTGCGTCTGCAAAATGGCCTCTACCTGCAGCGCCATGCCTACATGCTGCGCGTGGCGATTCCTTATGGTTTGCTGTCATCAGTACAAATGCGCAAGCTCGGCCACATCGCACGCAAGTTCGATCGCGGGTACGGACATTTCACGACACGACAAAACATTCAGTACAACTGGATCGAACTCGAACAGTCACCCGAAATACTGGCGGAGCTGGCCTCGGTGGAAATGCATGCGATTCAGACCTCGGGTAATTGCATACGCAATATCACCTCGGACCAGTTTTGCGGTGTCGCGGCAGACGAGCTCGCAGATCCACGGCCTTATATCGAAATCCTGCGTCAGTGGAGCACCTTCCATCCGGAGTTTGCTTATCTGCCGCGCAAATTCAAGATTGCAGTCAACGCTGCTGCCGAAGATCGTGCTGCCGTTCAGGTACATGACATCGGACTGAACCTGATCAAAAACGACGCCGGTGAACTCGGCTTTCAGGTGCTGGTGGGCGGTGGTCTGGGTCGCACACCGATCATTGGCAGCGTGATCCGCGAATTCCTCCCATGGCAGCATCTGCTGAGTTATACCGAAGCGATCATGCGCGTATATAACCAGTACGGTCGCCGCGATAACAAATACAAAGCACGTATCAAGATTCTGGTGAAGGCACTGGGTGTGGAAGAGTTCGGCCGCCAGGTTGAAGCTGAATGGCTGGATCTCAAAGACAGCCCCAGCACAATCACCAGCGAAGAACTGGCGCGTGTCGCGAGCTATTTCACGCCGCCGGCCTACGAAACTTTGAAAGATAATGACGCACTGCTGCAGCAGCAGCGTAGCGAAGACAAAGCTTTTTCGAACTGGCTCACGCGCAATGTCAGACCGCACAAGGTGTCTGGCTACGCGATCGTCACGCTCTCATTGAAAAAAACCGGTACTCCTCCTGGCGATGCCACTGCCGAGCAAATTGACTTCGTGGCCGAACTCTCCGACCGATACAGCTTTGGTGAACTGCGTGTGACGCATGAGCAGAATCTGGTGCTGGCCGATGTGAAGCAGTCAGATCTGCTCGCACTTTACAAAGAAGCGAAAACGCATGGTCTGGCGACTGCCAACATCGGCCTGCTGACCGATATCATTTGCTGCCCGGGTGGTGATTTCTGCTCGCTGGCCAATGCAAAATCCATCCCCATCGCCGAAGCGATTGCCGAGCGTTTCGACAATGTCGATTTTCAGCATGATATTGGCGACATCGAGCTCAATATCTCGGGCTGTATCAACGCCTGCGGTCATCATCATGTCGGTAACATCGGCATTCTCGGCGTCGATAAGGATGGCTCGGAGTGGTATCAGGTCTCCATCGGTGGCGCGCAGGGTAACACCAGCGCCATCGGCAAAATCATCGGCCCTTCCTTCGCCGCCGGACAGATGCCTGAAGTGATTGGGCGTCTGTTGGAAGTCTATGTGAAAGAGCGCATCGAGGAAGAGCTATTTATCGATACCGTCAACCGCGTCGGCATCAACCCATTCAAGGATCATGTGTACGCGACACCCATCGCTGGCCACACCTACCAAGCCGGAGAAGATGCGTATGCGTAAGATCATCAAAGACAAGGCTATCGTTGATGACCACTGGAATGTGTTCAAGCTGACCGAGGGCGAATCACCCGAAACCGTATCGGTGCCGGCAGGTCAGCAGATCGTACCGCTGCAGGTTTGGCTGACGCAAAAAACGACGCTGTCCGCACGCAAGGATATCGCCGTCTGGCTGGCCAGCGATGAACGCGCTGAACAGCTGAAAGAAGATATCGCCGCGCTCCCTCTGATCGCTGTTGATTTTCCGGCGTTCTCGGATGGCCGTGGTTATTCCATCGCGTTCAATCTGCGAAGTCGACTCGGCTATGAGGGCGAGATACGCGCCGTTGGCGATGTACTGCGTGATCAGCTGTTTTATATGCAACGCGTCGGCTTCAATGCTTTCGCAACCCGCGAAGATCGCAGCATCGAAGATGCACTCAAAGGTCTGACGGATTTTTCGGATGTGTATCAGACCTCGTGGGATCAGAAGACGCCTCTGTATCGTCGCGCGTCGCGCCCCGCTGCACAGGATCTGCCATGAGCGGCGCAAACCACAACGAAGTTCTCTCGGGTACTCGCTCACTGCTCGAGCGTATCGCAGCTGATTTTTCGCCTGCAGTTTTTGCCTCCAGTCTTGCCGCCGAAGACATGGTGCTCACCGACCTGATCTTGCGCGCCAAACTGCCGATCACGATATTCACGCTGGAAACCGGTCGTCTGCATGCTGAAACGCTAAGCATGATCGATCGCATCCGCGAGACCTATGATTATGAGGTGGCGCTATACAAGCCCGAACCAGCGGCAATTACCGCCTATGTCGCCACGAACGGCTTGAATGCGTTTTATGACAGCATAGAGATGCGCAAGGAATGCTGCCGTATTCGCAAGGTCGAACCACTTAAACGCGCACTAGCGGGCAACAAAGCCTGGATCACAGGCCAGCGTCGTGCGCAATCCACCACCCGTAGTGAGCTCGCCATGCAGGAAGATGATGTCGCGCATGGACTGCAAAAATTCAATCCACTGGCAGATTGGTCAGAGGATGATGTCTGGCAGTACATTCGCGATCATCAGGTGCCTTTCAATCCGCTGCACGAAAAAGGCTACCCTTCCATAGGCTGCGAGCCCTGCACCCGCGCCATTCAGCCAGGCGAAGATATACGTGCTGGCCGCTGGTGGTGGGAATCGCCGGACAGCAAAGAATGCGGTCTCCACATCGTCGATGGCAAACTCGTCCGAAGCAAACCTGATCAAACTGAAATACCGACATCATGAATTCGCCTGTAGACAACAAATACTTTATTGACGCCGCCAGTAACCGTCATCTGGATTGGCTGGAATCCGAGTCCATCCACATCATGCGTGAGGTCGCGGCGGAATGCAGCAATCCTGCGCTGCTTTTCTCTGGCGGCAAAGACTCGGTTGTCCTGCTGCGCATCGCGGAAAAAGCATTCCGGCCGGGTAAATTTCCCTTCCCGCTTGTGCATATCGATACCGGACACAACTTCGACGAAGTGATTCAGTTCCGCGATCAGCGCGCGGCTGAGCTTGGCGAGCGTCTGATCGTCGGTTCGGTCGAAGATTCAATCAAGCGTGGCACGGTCCGACTGCGCAATCCACAAACGGACTCGCGCAATGCAGCGCAGGCAGTCACGCTGCTGGAAACGATTGCTGAACACAAATTTGATGCCTGCATTGGCGGCGCACGTCGCGACGAAGAAAAGGCGCGCGCCAAAGAGCGTATCTTCTCTTTCCGTGATGATTTCGGCCAATGGAATCCGAAGGCACAACGGCCCGAGCTCTGGGATCTCTACAACACGCGTGTGCATCCCGGTGAGAACATGCGGGTCTTCCCGATCTCGAATTGGACTGAGCTCGATGTCTGGCAGTACATCGCTCGTGAAAAACTAGCCCTGCCTTCGATCTATTTTGCGCATGACCGCGAAGTAATTCCGCGTAACGGATTGCTGGTACCACTCACACCACTGACACCTGCGAAAGAAGGCGAGAAGGTTGAGACCCAAACGGTGCGTTTCCGCACTGTCGGCGATATCTCGTGCACCTGCCCGGTTGCATCGACAGCATCGACCGTGGATGCCATCATCGCCGAAACGGCAGTGACGCAAATTACCGAGCGCGGTGCTACTCGCATGGATGATCAAACATCCGAAGCCTCGATGGAAAAGCGCAAGAAAGAAGGATATTTCTGATGAACGCAGTCGCAGACAAAAACCTGACGTCAGGTGATGCCAGCACCAATGAGCGCGGCCTGCTGCGTTTTATTACTGCAGGCTCGGTTGACGATGGCAAGAGCACACTGATCGGTCGATTGCTGTTCGACAGCAAAGGCATTTTTGCGGATCAGCTCGATGCGATCTCACGCGCGCGTCACAAGCGCACCGTGGGTGACATGGTCGATTTATCGCTGCTGACCGATGGACTGGAAGCCGAGCGCGAGCAAGGCATCACCATTGATGTCGCCTATCGCTATTTCGCGACGCCCAAGCGCAAATTCATCATCGCCGATGCACCGGGCCATGAGCAGTACACGCGCAATATGGTCACCGGCGCCTCGACAGCAGACGCCGTGATCATTCTGGTCGATGTATCCAAAGTGAAGTTCGACGAGGACGGCAAAGCCGAACTGCTGATTCAGACCAAGCGTGACTCCACTATCGCAAAACTACTGCAAATCGAGCACGTCATCGTCGCTGTGAACAAGATGGACCTGATCGACTATGACGCATCGGTTTACGATCGCATCGTTGCAGCTTACGAAGTCTTTGCCGCTCAGCTGGGTCTGAAAAATGTACGCCCTATTCCATTGTCGGCACTGGCGGGTGACAACGTGGTCACGCGCAGCGAAAAGATGCCCTGGTACTCAGGCCCGACGCTGATTGATTTGCTCGAATCCCTGCCGGTTCATGACAATGAGCACGCACAAGCTTTGCGCTTTCCGGTGCAATTGGTGGCGCGTCACAACGGTCATGAGGCGAATGACTTCCGTGGCTACATGGGTCGCGTTGAATCGGGCACGGTTCGCAAGGGCGACAAATTGCTGGTGCAACCGACAGGTTTGTCAGCGACAGTCAAAGAGATACTCACGCTGGATGGCTCGCTGGAAAGCGCCTCTGCCGGCAAGTCGGTGACCATTCTTCTGGACGAATATGTCGACATCTCGCGTGGTGACATGCTGGTCTCCGCAGACGCGCCTGCCACCGTGCTCAAGCAGGTGACAGCCGACGTGTGCTGGCTGTCTGAAGAGCCACTCGACCTGCGCCGCAAGTACTGGCTCAAGCACACCACGCGTCAGGTGGCTGCGAAAGTGACGTCGCTAGACTCGCTCTTGGATATCAACACCCAACAGCAGTACAGCGGCGATACCCTGCCACTGAATGGCATTGGGCGTATCACTCTCACCGTTCAGCAACCGCTGGCAGCGGATGCCTATGACAACTGCCGCGCCACCGGCAGCTTCATCCTGATTGATGAAATCTCACATCAGACGGTGGCCGCGGGCATGATTCGTCTGGGCTGATTGCTGAGCTCGTTGCTGCACTGATAAACTGCGCCGATGCAGGATCCATTCAACAGACCGATTCGGACGCAACCGGGTCGCGTCTGGCTGGTAGGCGCCGGCCCCGGCGCAGCCGACCTCATTACCGTGCGCGGTGCCGCGGTGCTGCGCGATGCAGAGATCGTTTTGCATGATGCGCTGGTCACACCCGATGTTCTCGAACTCTGTTCTCAAGCTCAACTGGTCTCGGTTGGCAAGCGCAGTGGTCAGCGCTCCACGGCACAGACGCTCATTAATCAACAATTGATAGACTGCGCGTTTCGCTACGATCGCATCGTGCGACTCAAAGGGGGTGACCCCATGCTATTCGGGCGCGCCGATGAAGAGTTACAGGCTTTGGAATCGGCAGGCATTTCTTACGAAATAGTCCCCGGCATCACGACGGCCTTTGCTGCCGCTGCTGCGATACGTCAGCCGCTGACCAAACGCGGTGTCGCGCGTAATGTCGCGTTTTTTACTTCCACAACAGGCAAGGGCGAAACCGATCAGGCAGCGCTTCCGACCTGCGACACGCTGGTGCAGTACATGGGCGGTCAGGAAGCGATAGAAACGGCAAAGCGTTTGCTGGCACATGGCAAGGCAGCTGAGACACCGGTCATTGCGATTGAAAACGTTAGCCGAACCGATCAGCGTGTAATGCGCATGACACTCATCGAGATGTCCACGGGTATACCTGCGTGTGACGGGCCTGTGCTGGTGATGATCGGCGAGGCCCTGCGACCTAGAAACCTAAAGCCTTAGATTCTACTGACGCAATAAGCGGCAATTGCATCAAGCACGGCAGGACTCTCGCCTACTGCATCACTGACATGGAGCGAGAGCTTTGGATACTGCGTGCGGAGGGATTCGATCATGGGTGGTAGATCACGCAGCACGTGGCCACCTTGTCCCAAAAATACCGGTACTACGCTGATCTCCGTGCAGCCGTGCTCGGCTAGCTGAGCGACGACGGCCGGCAGGCGCGGTTCCATCAGCTCCAGAAAAGCGAGTTCAACGGCAGTATCAGGCAAACTTGTCTGCGCAATTTTCTGCAACTTTTGAAAAGGCTGAGCCCAGCGCGGATCGCGCGCGCCATGGGCAAACAGTACCAGTGCTTTTTGCATCGTCATCAATGTCTCTCCACCCATCGACATGCACTGATGGCAGCAAATAGGAATAAGGCACTCGGTGCAATAGCCGTCATGAAAGGCGGCCAAGTGTTAAGCAAACCGATATGCGAAAAAAGGCTGTTGAGCAGTTGAAAGGATACGCCGATCATGATGCCTACAAAAATTTTCAGTGACAAACCGCCACTGCGCGACTGAAGATAAGCAAACGGCAATGCCAGCGACATCATCACAAACACTGCCAGCGGATACAAAAGTTTGGTCCACAAGGCGATGTCATAGCGATCCGTCCGCTGACGATTTTCTTCCAGATGCTTGGTGAAGACGATCAGATCTAGCGCCGACATCCTGGCGGGATCGGAGATCAGGACAGCCATGATCTCTGGCGTGATTTCCGATTCAAGTATGCTGGAATCAAACTTGTACTGCGTGATGATGGCGGACTGACCGGAATTCCTTTGACCCGCATCCCGGACAAATCGCATCTCTTTAACTCTGTCTAGACGCCACCGGTTGTTGTCCAGAAAATGGGCTTCATCTGCTGTAATCAGAGTCATCAGGCGCATCTGGTTATCAACCTCATAAACCCAGACCGATCGAAGCTCACCACTGAGCTCTACCTTGCCTGCGTTCAGAAATCGCGAACCGGTGATTTGCTTGGTAACAGGATCGCGAAGCACATCCTTGGCCCACAAGCCTGAGCGAAATTCGGATGAAATGGTCGCACCTTGAAGACGTCGCTTAGAACTCTCCCGAAAATCATTGAAGCGCGGCGCAATGAATTCACCCAGGACAAAAGTCAGCACGGCAAACGCGATCGCAATCGGTAACAGCATGCGAATAACACCGGACATCGACAGCGAGGATGCGCGCATGACAGTGAATTCGGAACGTGCGGCGAGCTGGGCCATCACGTAAATCGTACCGATCAGCGCTGCAATAGGCATGATCTGGTAGGCGTAATTCGGCAACCCGAGCGAGACGTACATGAAAGCATGCTCGACGCGATAACCACCCTGCCCGACCGACTTGATCTCGCTCATCATGTCGAGAAAAGCGAACAGTGCCAGAAAGGCGATTAGAACAAAAGCGACGGAACGGTAAATTTCGCCGGCAAAATAACGCCGAAGCACTGTCATGCTGCGCCTCCAGAACGCAACAGGATCATGCGACGCATCAGCGTCAACCAAGCCGATGGATGCCAGCGCATATTGGGGTTATTACGCCAGAAAAATAACAAGACAATCAGCGCGCCCGCTGCCAAATGCAACGGCCACCATGACATTCCGAACGAAGCTTTACCCTGCGCCACCATCGCTTGCATGATGCTGGTGACATTGAAGTAAGTAACCGCCAGCAGCAAGGCAATCATTAGATTGAGTGTGCGACCGCGCCGAGGATTCACAAAGCCCAGCGGAATTGCTAGAAGCATCTGCATCAGGCAGGTCAAGGGCGCGGAGATGCGAAACAGAAGCTCGGCAAGGTTGTTGGGAGTTGAATCCGCGATCAGTTCCGTCGTAGCGAGTACACGTGCAGACCTGTTTTCGGCAAGCTCCTTGGGATTACTTGCAATGATCACGGTGTAACGCTCGAAGTCCATAATGCGGAATTCGGGAGAGCCAGGCATACCGTCGTAGCGCCGGCCGTCGTGCAGCTGAAGCAGCTTGTCACCGCGGGCATCAATGCTCATGGTCCCTTCGCGTGCAAGGACTACACCACTTTCCTGATCTTTATTCTGACTAAGGAAAACATTTTTTACCTTAGTCGTGTCCGAAGAGAGTCCCTCGACAAAGAATACTTTTTCACCGTTGGCAGACTCCTGAAATTTACCTGGAGAGACTCGTGAAATATCTTCCCGATTGCGAAAACGCTCCCGCTGTTCAGCAGAGTATTTTTGGGACCAAGGCGTCAGCCAAAAAGACAGAACCGCGGTCAGTATCACCATTGGCAACCCGACCTGCATGACCGGGCGCACCCAATCCATCAGCGAGACGCCTGAGGCAAACCAAACGACCATTTCGGAATCCTGATAACTGCGGGCGACCACCATCAGCACCGCGATGAAAGTCGACAATGAGATCAGAACCGGCAAATTGATCAGTGACGCGAACCCGAGTAGCGAGAGGACATCGGAGGAGGCAATCTTGCCCGCAGCAGCATCGCCGAGGATACGTATCAGCGTGACCGATATGATGATGGTGAATAACGCCGTGAACACCGCGCCCATGGCACTGAGCAGTTCGCGGCGTATGGCGCGCTGAAAAATCATTCGGAGACTATAATTGTGCGCATTAAAGGAGTGAACATGGACTTTAGCATAAAAGCTTTTAATGCAAAAAACGCAATCGCCCAGCATAAAGCGGGGTGCATCGCTGTCGGCGTATTCGAAAACGGCAAGCTTTCGGCGGCCGCCAAGGCGCTCGATGAGAAAGCCTCTCTCACCGCCGCCATCAAGAGTGGCGATATTTCTGGCAAGGCAGGCACGACCCTGCTCTTGCACCGTACCAACGGCAATGCCAAGCGCATTTTGCTGGTCGGACTGGGTAACGAGTCTGAGGTATCGGATCGAAACTTCATCGCCGCTGCGCAAGCGGTAGCGCGCGTATTCGCAACGCTGGGCAGCAACGATGCGCTGGTCGCGCTGCCTTTCGATGTCGTTCAGGGACGAGATGCCGACTGGGCACAACGCACCATGGTACTGGCGCTGCGCGAAAGTATCTACCGCGCTGATACCCTAAAGAGCAAGAAAGACGAAAATCGAAACGGTGTGACCAAGGTCACATTAGCGGTCGATGAAAGCCGCTTGGCGCACGCCCGTAAAACGCTGGCCCAAAGCGTTGCCTTGGCCAACGGTATGGATCTCAGCAAGACTCTGGGCAATCTTCCACCCAACATCTGTACCCCCACCTATCTGGCGACCACAGCAAAACAGCTGGGCAAAGAATTCAAACTTGGTGTCGAGGTCCTCGACCGCAAGCAACTCGAAGCCCTCAAGATGGGCAGCTTTTTGTCGGTGACCAACGGCAGTGATCAGCCACCGAAATTCATCATCCTGAGGCACATGGGTGGCAAGGCCAAAGATGCGCCGGTCGTCCTGGTCGGCAAAGGCATTACCTTCGACACCGGCGGCATTTCACTCAAGCCCGGCTCGGGCATGGATGAGATGAAGTACGACATGTGCGGTGCCGCCTCGGTCCTAGGCACCTTCCGCGCCATCGCCGAAATGCAGCTGAACCTGAACGTCATTGGCGTTATCCCGACTTGCGAGAACATGCCATCCGGTAGCGCAACCCGCCCCGGCGACATCGTCACCTCCAT
>CANKWG010000075.1 GCA_947487325.1 Oxalobacteraceae bacterium
GGGTTGACCAATCTACTGCCTCGACCAGCGCCGGATCCGCGCACAGTGATGGGTTTGACTTTTCCCAACCCGGTGGGGCTTGCCGCAGGTCTGGACAAGGATGGCGCCTATATCGACGGACTGGCCGCGCTGGGTTTCGGCTTTATTGAGATTGGTACCGTCACACCGCGCGCCCAACCCGGCAATCCAAAACCACGCATGTTCCGTCTGCCCGAGGCGCAGGCGCTGATCAATCGCATGGGATTCAACAACGGGGGCGTAGATGCCTTCGTGCGTAACGTGCAGGCCTCGCGCTTCTATCAGGAGCAACGGGGGATTCTTGGCTTGAACATCGGTAAAAATGCAGATACGCCGATAGAGCGTGCGACTGACGATTATCTGTATTGCCTTGATAAGGTCTATCCCTACGCCGCTTACGTCACGGTGAATATCTCATCACCCAATACAAAAAATTTACGTCAACTACAACAGGCCTCCGAAATCGATGCACTGCTCTCCGCGCTCAAAATGGCGCAGTCGCAACTAGCCGACAAACACGGACGCTACGTACCACTGGTGCTGAAAATTGCACCGGATCTGGATGATGAACAGATCGATACCATCGCGAGCGCCCTGCTGCGACATCACATTGACGGTGTCATCGCCACCAACACCACCATTACGCGTGATGCGGTACAGGGCTTGACTCATGCGAATGAAACTGGCGGCTTGTCGGGCGCGCCCGTTCGCGATCTGTCGACGCGCGTAGTTCGCGCGCTGCATCAGGTCTTGCAAGGTGAAATTCCCATCATTGGCGTGGGCGGCATACTCAGTGGTTCGGATGCCAGTGAAAAAATGGCCGCGGGTGCCAGTCTGGTCCAGCTCTATACCGGACTGATTTATCGCGGACCCGCACTGGTCGGCGAATGCGCTTCCGCGTGCGCCAGCATCCATTGATTACATCAAAAAAACTTCATAAAAATAAACAGACGGAGACAAGCATGGAAAAAATAAAATTGGGTAACAGTGATCTGAACGTATCCAAAATTTGCCTGGGAACGATGACCTTTGGTGAACAGAACACCGAAGCCGAAGGCCACAGTCAGCTCGACTATGCACTTGAGCGTGGCATTAATTTCATTGATACCGCAGAGCTCTATCCGGTCATGCCGCGCGCAGAGACACAAGGTGCTACTGAAAGCATCATCGGTACCTGGATAAAAAAAACTGGACGCCGCAAAGACATAATTCTGGCCACCAAAATTGCCGGGCCTTCAAAAGCCATGACCTGGATACGCAACGGGCAAAGCAATTTTGATGCAGCCAATATTCGCGCCGCCGTCGAGAGCAGTCTGAAACGTCTGCAGACGGATTACATCGATCTCTATCAGCTGCACTGGCCTAGCCGCAACGTCCCGGTCTTTGGACAATTATTCTTCAATCCCGCGCATGATCGTGAATGTGTGGCGATCGAAGAAACGCTCGCGGTTTTGCAAGCGCTCATCAAGGAAGGCAAGATCCGCCATATCGGCGTCTCTAACGAGAGCGCTTGGGGCGTGTCACAGTTTGTGCATCTGTCCCAAACCATGGGACTACCCCGAATCGTATCAATACAAAATGGCTACCATCTGGCCAACCGGAGTTTCGAGAGCGGTCTGGATGAAACCTGCCACCATGAAAATGTTGGCCTGCTGGCCTATAGCCCGCTGGCCTTTGGTCAGCTCACTGGCAAGTACATCGACAATCCACAATCCCCCGGACGATTGACCCATTTCCCACCGAACTGGAGTCCGCGCTACCTGCGACCACGCGTCGTCGATGCCACCCGGCGTTACATGCAATTGGCGAAAGATCATGGCATGACAGCGACCCAGCTAGCACTAGCCTGGTGCTATACAAGATGGTTCATTGCTTCTACCATCATCGGGGCCACCAGCATTGAGCAGCTAGCGTATGACATCGACGCTTACGCCATCAAACTATCCGATGACGTGGTCAAGGCCGTGAATGAAATTCATGCAGAGTTCATGAATCCCGGGCAGTAATGTCATGCATGTAGCTGCGTTGTGAATGGCGCACTCAGCGCGTCCACAACGCGCCAAGGATCGCTCCCCAGGTTAGTACGGCCAGAATCACCGCCAGCATGACGGCGGCACTGCCCAGATCCTTGGCATTTTTAGAGAGTTCGTGGTGATCAAGCGAGATACGATCGACCACCGCCTCGATAGCGGAATTGACCAGCTCGGTAATCAACATCAGAACCAATACGGCGATCAAAGCGACGCGTTCGAGTACAGTCACCGGCAGCAGTACAGCCACTATGATGCCCGGTATGGCGACCACCAACTCCTGGCGGAAAGCGTGCTCGAAATGCCACGCGGTACGAAAACCATTCATCGAATTGAAGAAGGCAGAAAAAATCCGTTTAAGGCCAGACTTGCTTTTGTACTGGCTAATAGGCAATTCGCGGTTCGTCATCGGTCAAGATCTTTTGCGTTCACGATAAAGCTCCCGGAAGGTTTTTCCAGAAGGAGCGGGCATGTCACGATAATCGGTCCATCCACCAGCCATTGGCAACTTGCTGATCATTCGGCGAGTTCCGCCCATCGCGCTGAGCACCCGCGCTGCCACACGCATCGCAATGCGGTAGAGCGCCGGACGTTGCGCAACAAAAGACCAGATGCCGAAAGCCAGGTATTCGACGCCGGGACGCAAACCTTTTTCGAACTGCTTTTCGCGCAGCTTACGCAGCAAATCCGGTAAAGGAATTTTTACGGGACAGACGACGTGGCATTCACCGCACAGAGTCGAAGCCTGCGGCAGATCCATTGCTTTGTCGACCCCAATATAAGACGGCGTAAGCACACTACCCATTGGTCCCGGATACACCCAGCCATACGCGTGGCCACCGATTTTACTGTAAACGGGGCAATGGTTCATGCAGGCACCACAGCGGATACAACGCAGCATCTCCTGAAATTCAGTGCCAATCAAACCCGTCCGGCCCGCATCCACCAACACAAAATACATATGCTCGGGGCCATCCTGTTCATCACTGGCGCGCGGCCCGGTCAGCAGCGAGAAATAGTTTGATATCGACTGCCCGGTGGCAGAACGCGGAAGCAATCGCATGACGGTAGCCAGATCGGACAGCGTTGGCAATACTTTTTCTATGCCGGTCACGACGACATGTACCTTAGGCGGCATGATGGTGCACATGCCTTCGTTACCTTCGTTCGTAACGACCGCCACGGAGCCCGATTCGGCGACGATGAAATTGCCACCGGTGACCCCCATGTCCGCAGACAAAAAATGAGGCCGCAATACTTCGCGCGCCTCGCGCGTCATCTCGTGAATATCGGTCAGCCGGGGCTTGTTGTGCACTTTGGCGAACAAGTCGGCAACTTCTTCCTTGTCCTTGTGAATCACCGGCGCAATGATGTGCGACGGTGGCTCGTTGTCATTAATCTGAAGAATGTACTCACCAAGATCGGTTTCGACAGGCGTCACACCGGCAGCTTCCAGCGCTTTGTTGAGCGCCATCTCTTCCGACACCATGGACTTGGATTTGATGACTTTTTTAACGCCATGCTTTTCAGCGATCTCGACCACCAGCTTTGAAGCTTGCTCTGCGGTTTCTGCATAAAGCACCGTCGCGCCACGGCGCGTGGCTTCTTTCTCGAAGGTCGCAAGCCAGACATCCAGATTCTCGATCGCGCGCATGCGTCGCTCGACAGCAGCATCTCGTGTGGCTTCAAAATCATCTAGCTCGGTGATGGCATTGGCGCGTGCATCGACGAATTTGGTCGAGAATTTTTTCAGTGTCTGCTGCAGACGCTCGTCTGCCAGCTTTTGGCCAGCACGCGCTTTGAAATGCATCGACTGGATTTGCATCATGCGTCTCCCGAGAGAACTTCGGCAACGTGCAGCACACGGGTCTTGTGATCCCCCTTGCGGCGCAAGCGTCCTTCAATATTCAGCATGCAACCGAGATCACCGAGCACCACTGCATCGGCACCGCTAGCTTGGATGTTGTCGCATTTGTCGTCAACAATCGCAGCAGAAATATCGCCATACTTCACTGCAAAGGTACCGCCAAAACCGCAGCAGTTCCGTGCCTGATTCATTTCCGTCAGTTGCACGCCCTCCCGTTTGGCGAGCAGTTCGCGCGGCTGCGCCTGGACACCCAGTTCGCGCAAGCCACAGCAGGAATCGTGATAAGTGATGCTGCCCTTGAAGCTGGACTGCGTCAGCGCTGGCAGTTTATCGAGGTGAATGACATTCACCAGAAAATCAGTCAGCTCAAAAACACGCGGTTTGATCTTCTGATACCGCGCCAGCAGTTCAGACTGATCGCTCAGGATGTCGTCGTAATGCGTCTTGACCGTACCACCGCAGGACCCAGAAGGAATGACGATGTAATCGAAGCCTTCGAAATCTTCGATGAATTTTTTTGCCAGCTCGCGGGCTGCCTCACGGTTACCCGAGCTATACGCAGGCTGACCGCAGCAAGTTTGCTGCTCGGGCACGATCACCTCGCAACCAGCACTCTCCAACAACTTGAGCGCAGAGAAGCCAATCTCCGGGCGCATGACATCGACCAGACAGGTCACCAGCAATCCAACACGCATTTTTTCCCCACCTTTACACTTTCAGACAGCGCATTATCCGGCGTTTGACCCTTGAGCGACCGTTTCTTCCGGGATGAAATATATTTGCGCCTCAGCGGTAAATCTTTGCGCCAGCCGCTTGTGATCGCTTTTCGCATTGTGGTATAAACTTAATATTGCATTGCACCAACGTATCGCCCGTACCGCCATGAAACCTGACGCCGCACCTGCTTCCGACAAAACCTCGATCCAAGTCATCGAGCGCATGATAAGCCTGCTGGACGCCCTAGCCGGCTACCCCGACCCGGTCAGTCTCAAAGAACTCGCTCTGGCCACTGGTCTGCACCCATCGACCGCCCACCGCATACTCAACGATATGGTGGCCAAACGCTTCGTTGATCGCACTGAACCCGGCGCGTACCGCTTGGGCATGCGACTGCTCGAACTGGGCAATATCGTCAAAAGCCGGCTCAATGTCCGCGAAGCCGCCCTGCCCTTCATGCAGTCGCTGCATCGCAAGACCCAGCAAACCGTGAACCTGTCCGTGCGGCAGGGCGATGAAATTGTCTATATCGACCGTGCGTTCTCCGAGCGTTCAGGCATGCAAGTGGTTCGCGCCATCGGCGGCCGGGGGCCTTTGCACCTGACCTCCACCGGCAAGCTGTTTCTATCGGTCGATGATCCGAAACTAGTGCGGAGTTATGCAACGCGTACCGGTCTAGCTGGTCACAACAAGAATTCGATCACGGAACTGAGCAAGCTCGAGCGCGAATTGTCGCTGGTGCGGTCACGCGGTTATGCCCGTGACAACGAAGAACTCGAGCTAGGCGTGCGCTGCATGGCGGCCGGTATTCGCGATGATGCAGGACGACTGATCGCAGGCCTGTCCATTTCCGCACCTGCTGATAGGCTCAAGGACGAATGGCTGGATGATCTGATTGCTACCGCTAACGACATCTCGAAAGTATTGGGTTTCCACGCGATGGAGAGCGTCTGAGACTGATAAAAACCAGGAGATTAGCGAAATCAGGACATAAAAAAAGCGAACCGCAGTTCGCTTTTTTTTATGTCCAGAGCAATCAGCTTCGGTTTGCCTGACGCTGGTTCATTGCTGACGCCGCACGGTTTTCCAGCCACTTGCGGATACGATCAGCATCTGCCAGGCGTGACTGCTTAGTTTTTGAGTCGAGGAATACCATGACAACGGGACGTCCCGCGACATTCACCTGCATGACCAAACAGCGACCCGCCTCGGCAATGTAGCCCGTCTTCTGCAAGCCAATAGCCCATTCTGGATTTTCGATCAAGCCATTGGAATTGCGATACTCAAGCGTGGGCCCACCCGGCTCTACAGCGTAATGGCTATCCGTCGAATACTCACGGATCAATGGATGCTGATAAGCAGCGACAACCAGACGTGCGAGGTCGCGAGCGCTGGAAACATTCGCACTGGACAGGCCCGTTGGGTCGGCAAAACGCGAATTCGTCATACCCAACTCGACTGCTTTGGCATTCATCGCCGCAATGAAAGCAGGAAGGCCACCGGGGTAATGCCTGCCGAGGGTTGCGGCGGCGCGATTTTCAGAGCTCATCAGCGCAATATGCAGCATGTTCGCGCGAGTCAACTGGGAACCAATGCGCAAGCGAGAATGACTGTAGCGCTTGCGATCGACATCTTCCTCGCTCACGGTGAGGATTTCATCCAGATTCTGGTTTGCCTCAACCACAACGAGGCTAGTCATCAGCTTGGTGATAGAGGCGATGGGCAAAGCGACGTGAGAATTTTTTTCAAACAGCGTCTCTGACGAACTCTGATCAATCACCAAGGCGACATTGGCGCTGAGGTCCAGAGGATCACGTGTAAGACCCAGACCGGCGAGATCTCCCGCCGTCGTTGAATGCGGAGCAGCGAGTGACGGTGCATAGGCAACGCGTTGAAAACCGCTCTTCCGCTTACCTGCAAGCACCGCTGGCTTACCGGCGCGCGACTTTAACTCGAGCTTGCGCGAGCGCTTGCCCGCATCCGCAACACGATTAGCTTTTTTGACAACCGGGCGCTGGTCGCCGCGATTTGGTGCACTCCATGCCGCAGGAAAAATCAGCACTGCTGTCAGAGTGAAAATCAAATTGCCAAGAAAAAAGCGTCGCATCCCAACTCCATGCAATGTTGCAAAATTTGACTGTAGTGTAGCAAATCAATGCAAATCTGCAAGAGAATTAAGGGCTTAGGGCGACTAATTAAACAGGTTTATCAATCAATTGTGCTATTCATATTGATATCTTCGCTTGTTATTTTTTTGTAAATTTCAAAATTTACAAGGCTTCTGCGATGGCCCGGCCAAGGTCTCCCGTGCCGGCGCGCCCGCCCATATCGGGCGTGAATGGCGCATGCGCAGGCCCCGCTTCCAGCACGCGCTCAATCGCACGCACAATCGCCTGCCCCGCCTCTGCATAACCAAAATGCTCCAGCATCATGGCACCACACCAGATCTGCCCAATCGGATTTGCAATTCCCTTGCCCGCGATGTCGGGCGCTGAACCATGCACGGGTTCAAACAGCGATGGATAGGTACCTTCGGGGTTGATATTGGCTGACGGCGCAATCGCAATCGTGCCGGCACAAGCGGGACCGAGGTCGGAGAGAATGTCGCCGAACAAATTCGAAGCGACCACCACATCGAACCAGTCGGGATGCTGAACAAAGTGGGCACACAAGATATCGATGTGAAATTTGTCGCAGTGGATATCCGGATAATGACGCGCCATCTCTGCAACACGCTCGTCCCAGTAAGGCATGGTGATCGCAATACCATTTGACTTGGTAGCCGAGGTGAGATGCTTCTTGGGTCTGCGCTGCGCCAGATCGAATGCATATTTCAGAATTCGATCTGTTCCATGACGCGAAAAAATACTTTGCTGATAGACCGTTTCTCGTGGCGTGCCTTCATACATGCGGCCGCCAACCGATGAATACTCGCCTTCGGTGTTTTCTCGCACGACATAAAAATCAATATCACCCGGTTTGCGGTTGGCGAGTGGCGATGGAATGCCCGGCATCAGCCGGCAGGGACGCAAATTAACGTACTGATCAAACTCGCGCCGAAACTTCAGCAAGGAACCCCAAAGCGAGATGTGGTCTGGCACCGTCGCAGGCCAACCCACAGCACCAAAATAAATCGCATCATGACCACCGATTTGCGTCTTCCAGTCATCGGGCATCATCTGCCCGTGACGTGCAAAATAATCGCAACTGGCAAAATCAAAATGATCAAAGGACAGCGGTAGATTGAAACGGCGCGCCGCGACGTCAAGCACACGTAAGCCTTCGGGGATCACTTCGATACCAATGCCATCACCGGCAATGACTGCGATTTTTTTCATGAACTTACTCCATGAATTTTGCAAACTGCGAAACCGGAGCGCGCTCGGTCACCAGAGTGTTTTCTGTTTTGCTGTGATCGGCATAACCGAGCGCCATGCCACAAACAAGCTGCTCGCCCTCGGGCAAGCCCAAGGTATCAGCGATCACTCGGTGAAACTGCGTAAATGCCGCCTGGGGACAGGTATCTAAACCGCGCGCTCGTGCGGCAATCATGATGTTTTGCAGGAACATGCCGTAATCCAGCCAAGAACCCTGCTCCATCACGCGATCAATGGTAAAGATCAAACCCACCGGCGCATCGAAAAAAGCGTAGTTGCGACCGTGTTGTGCCTGCATACCGGCCTTGTTCTCTCGGGTCAGACCCAGCAAAGCATACAAATCCCAACCAACCTTGCGTCGCCGGTCCACATAGGGCGCAACCCACTCGCGAGGGTAATAGTCATACTCTTCCTTGTGCGATGCCGCCTCATCCGGATTCAGGTACACCTTAAGGATATTGTCAGAGAGTTGCCGACGTATCGCGCCAGTGAGCACATAGACTTTCCATGGCTGAGTGTTCGAGCCTGACGGTGCGCGGGAAGCGACTTCCAGCAACGCTTCGATTTCTGCGCGCGGCACGTCAGTTGGAAGGAAAGCGCGTATCGAACGACGCGAGGTGATTGCCTGATCGACGGCCTCTTGTTGAGTAGATTGGTTCATGCTTGAGCTTTCGTTGTTTCAATCTGAATTGATTGCAGAAGTGCGCGAGCTGGTCCGGGAATAGGTGTGGGCTTGCGTGTCGCGCTATCAACATACACGTGGACAAAATGTCCTTGCGCCGATGCCACATCCTCATCGCCACGGAATATTCCGACCTCGTAACGCACACTGGATTCGCCGAGTCGCGTAACGCACAGACCAGCGGTAACGGGATCCGGAAAAGCCACCGAAGAAAAATAATTACAGTGCGTCTCTACCACCAGCGCAATCGCTTCGCCCGCGTGAATATCGAGCGTGCCATTAACAATCAGGAACTGATTTACCACCGTATCAAACCAGTGATAGTAAATAACATTGTTCACATGACCGTAAGCATCGTTATCACTCCAACGCGTGGTGATCGGATGAAAATGACGGAAGTAAGCTCTATTTTTAGCGCTATCTCGCATAATTATTTCTCATGATCTTTTTAGATTTTTTTATCGGCACATCTTCTTGGGATGATTGAAAAGACGCTGAGCTTATTTTCTGACGACGAAAGCAACCCCAACCACCGCCAGCAGCATCCCGAGCGCACCGGTGATTGACAGCGTCTCGTCGAACAACACCCAAGCAATCAAGGCCGTTAACGGCGGTGTCAGGTACATCAAACTAGACACCTGAGTTGCTGCGTTTTTTCTGATGAGTGCGAACAGCAGGAAGATTGCACCAATCGACAAAGCAAAAACTGACCAGCACAGCGCCCAAATAAAATCTGCTGTCCATTGTACTGAATCAAAACCTGGCGTGAGGTTTTCAAGGAAGACCGCAAAGGGTAAGGTAATCAGCGCCGATGCCGTGAACTGAATCACCGCACCAGACCGCAAATCGAAGCGCGGACAAAACCGTTTTTGATACAGCGTGCCTGCCGTAATCGATAACAGCGCAAAGAAACACAGCGTCACGTTGATGATGGAGCTGCCCGTCGATGT
>CANKWG010000076.1 GCA_947487325.1 Oxalobacteraceae bacterium
TCATCATTACCGGTGATGCTTACATCGACCATCCCAGCTTTGGCATGGCGCTGATTGGCCGCGTGCTGGAATCGCAGGGCTTCCGTGTTGGCATCATCAGCCAGCCCGACTGGCATTCGGCAGACGCTTTCCGCGCGCTGGGCAAGCCCAATCTGTATTTCGGTGTCACTGCCGGCAATATGGATTCGATGATCAACCGCTACACGGCAGATCGCAAAATTCGTTCCGATGATGCGTACACCGCCGGCGGTGAACCGAACAAACGCCCCGATCGCGCCGTCACCGTCTACGCGCAACGTGCGCGTGAGGCTTATCCAGGCACACCCATTGTGATTGGCAGCATCGAAGCCAGCCTGCGCCGCATCGCTCACTATGACTACTGGTCCGACACCGTGCGCCGCTCGGTACTGACAGATTCCAAAGCAGACATTCTTTTGTTCGGCAATGCAGAGCGTGCTTTGCTTGAGTTGTCACATCGCCTCGCAGCGGGCGAATCAGTGAAAGCAATTCGTGACATGCGCGGCACCGCTTTCATGGTGTCACGCGGCTGGAAACCGGCGGAGGACTGGCGCGAAGTCGACTCGACGCGCGTAGATACCCCCGGCAAGGTCGAACCGCATCCGGATCCGTACGAAATGAAGGAAAAAGATCCCGAGGCCTGTGGCACCAAAGACGGCAGTCCCGAACCCGCTGTAAAGCCCATACGCCTGATGTCGCGCGAAGAGCGTCTCGCACAACAAAAGGAGATACGGGAAAAAAGTGTCGTGCGTCTGCCCGCGTTTGAGGTGGTCAAAGAAGATCCCATCAGCTACGCCCACGCATCACGCGTCTTTCATCTGGAATCCAATCCGGGCAATGCCCGCGCAATGGTTCAGGCGCATGCAGACCGCGATGTATGGCTCAATGCGCCACCCTTGCCGCTGGCAATGGATGAAATGGATTACGTATTTGATCTGCCCTATGCACGCGCGCCACACCCCGCGTATGGCAAGGCAAAAATACCTGCTTGGGACATGATTCGCTTCTCGGTGAATATCATGCGTGGTTGTTTTGGTGGCTGTACCTTCTGCTCGATCACGGAGCATGAAGGCCGCATCATACAAAGCCGTTCCGAGCCATCGATTCTGCGCGAGATCGAACTCATACGCGACAAGACCAAAGGCTTTACGGGCACCATTTCCGATCTGGGTGGGCCGACGGCGAACATGTATCGCATGGCCTGCAAGGAAAAAAGCATCGAAGAATCCTGTCGGCGACTTTCCTGTGTCTATCCGACCATTTGCTCGAATCTCAATACGGATCACAGCAAACTGATTCAGCTTTACCGGCGTGCACGCGATATACCCGGCGTGAAAAAAATTCTGATTGGTTCAGGACTGCGCTACGACCTGGCTGTACGCTCACCCGAGTACGTGAAAGAACTCGCCACCCATCATGTAGGCGGTCTGCTGAAGATCGCGCCTGAGCATTCTGAGGACGGGCCTTTGTCCAAGATGATGAAGCCGGGCATGGGCTCTTATTACCGCTTTAAGGAATTGTTCGACAAATATTCGAAAGAAGCCGGCAAGGAGCAGTACCTCATTCCTTACTTCATCGCTGCGCACCCGGGCACGACCGATGACGATATGCTCAATCTTGCGCTTTGGCTCAAGGAAAATGATTTCCGTCTCGATCAGGTACAAACCTTCCTGCCGACACCGATGGCCATGGCCACCACCATGTATCACACGCGAAAAAATCCTTTGCGAAAAATTTCAAAAGATTCGGAAACGGTGGAAACACCGCGCGTGGGAAAAATTCGAAAATTTCACAAGGCACTGCTGCGCTATCACGATCCCGAGAACTGGGAGAGCATTCGCGAAGGCTTGAAACGCATGGGACGTAGCGAGTTGATCGGCAATGGGCCTCAGCACCTTGTCCCCAGATCGGATGCCGGCGCAAGCCGGGTTCGTGGCATGACTAAAAATGAAACGCCCACGGTGAACCGGATTGCGAAAAAATTCGGTCAGAACAAACCACGACCCGGTGCGGCTATTGTGCGAAAGCGCCAGCCGTAAGGTGACCGTCCTTGAGCGCCAAACGTAAAAAAACCGACCTCCAGGTCGGTTGATTTTATTTCGTCGGTTGGTGGGAAGTGCTGGTTTCGAACCAGCGACCTATCGCGTGTGAGGCGATCGCTCTACCCCTGAGCTAACCTCCCAAACCGGCGCGAATTATCGCACAAGCCTTGGGGGTCGATCAATTTTCTGCCAACTGCCGCCACAGGCAGGTCGCTTTGGCTTCCTTGTCCAGACCCTTGAGCAAATCTTTATGCGCGGCTAGCTCATCAGGCTGGGCGGGCAGCACGATGATCTCGGCCAGCGCAATGGCGTCGCCACCGCCGTCTATGCCCGATCCGGACCCGTGCAGATCCATACTCAGACTATCCTGCCCGCGCGTCATGGCGAGATACACCTCGGCGAGTAGTTCCGAATCCAGCAGCGCGCCATGAAGCGTGCGATGGGCATTGGAGATGCCATAACGCTCACACAAGGCATCCAACGAATTGCGTTTACCCGGATGCAGCTCTTTTGCCTGCGCGAGCGTGTCGGTGATTTTGACTACGTACGTGTGAAATGCTGGCATTCGCAAACGCTCAAATTCGGCATCGATAAAGCCCACATCGAATGAGGCGTTGTGGATAATGATTTCCGCATCCTGTACGAAACGACAAAACTCTTGAGCGACTTCAGCGAATTTCGGTTTATCACTGAGGAAGTCAGTGCTCAGACCATGCACTGCCAGCGCGCCGGGATCGGAGTCTCGCTCGGGATTGATGTAATAGTGAAAATTATTACCCGTCAGCCGACGATTGAGCATCTCAACACAGCCGATCTCGATGATGCGATCGCCGCTTTTGGGATTAAGACCGGTAGTTTCTGTATCGAGAATAATTTGGCGCATGGCGTGATGGTGCGTGATGGTGCGTGATGGCGGGTGATGGCGGGTGATCTCAAATTTCCTGCGGCACTTTACCAGAAAGCACCAACTCAACACCGCGATTGGCCAGCCTATCTGCGCGCTCGTTACCCTCATGACCTGCATGACCCTTGATCCAGCGCCAGTCAATGTTGTGTCGTGCCTGCGCTTCATCAAGCGCCTGCCACAGGTCAACGTTTTTTACCGGCGCTTTGCTGGCCGTCTTCCAGCCGCGAGCTTTCCAGCCTGACAGCCATTCGCTGATGCCCTTTTGTACATATTGGCTGTCGGTATGCACAATCACTTCACTAGGACGCTTAAGTGCATTCAAAGCCTCGATCACCGCCATCAATTCCATGCGGTTGTTCGTGGTGTTAAGCTCGCCGCCGCAGATTTCTTTTTCATTATCACCTGCAATCAACCACGCACCCCATCCACCGGGGCCGGGATTGCCCTTGCAGGCACCATCAGTATAAATTTCAATTTTGTCCATGCGTATGCTGAAGAAGTCCTAATTTTTTATTCGTTGCGTTACAGGCACCGCATGACGTACACGCGCGCCCTGTTTTTGTAATGCGGGTCCGACCAGACGCATACCTTTCACGCGCTTGATCGCCTGCACAATGTACAAAGCACCCAGATAGGGCCACCAACGATTACCCGCTTTTTCCATAAACGCAAAACGATCGAGCCATTTTGCAGTGGTCAATGGTGGCGCATAGCAACCGAAATGTCCGCGATTAATTTCCATGTTGAGCAGCTTTAGCCAGTCCTTCAGCCGCGGCACACTGATAAATTCTCCCGGCAGCGGCAAAAAATGCTTGCCGGTCACACGACCAAATATTTGTCGCATGCCCCAAGTACTATGAGGATTGAATCCGCAAATAATCACCTGACCTTCGGGAATCAGCACCCGCTCAACTTCACGCAACACCTGATGCGGCTCGGCAGCGAATTCCAGTACGTGCGGCAAGACCACCAGATCGAGGCTTTGTGTTGCGAAAGGCAGATCGGCAAAATCATGTGCCACTACAACCGATCGACGCTCGGTGACTTGACCATCATCCGACGGAAGAAAAGCATCGGTGACCCAGCGGTTGGGCATACGGTTGGCAGCGAGCGTATCGAATCCTGGCAAACCAATCTGCAGCGCGTTATAACCAAAAATATCGGCCGTCAGCTCATCCAGCCTAGCCTGTTCCCACGCATGCGCGTAACCACCCCTAGGCGTGTGAAACCAGGGAGCCAGCGATATAATCCGGTTTTCAGAAACGCGTCGGTCCATTCTCATGCCAGTCGATCAATCACTGCAGGTCACCGCGATACCGGCCTTTGACGACAATTATCTATGGCTGATACACGATCAAGAATACGCAGCCATCGTTGATCCCGGCGATGCAAATGCCGTTGAGGCCGTGCTGGCCACGCATCAACTCAAGCTGGCCGCTATTTTACTCACTCACCATCATGCTGACCATGCCGGCGGTGTTCCCGCCCTGCTGAGGCACTGGAATGTGCCGGTGTACGGACCCGCTAGCGAACGCATACCCGGTATCAGCCATCCACTGCGCGAGGGCGATGTGGTGACTCTGACATCGCCGGCACTGCAACTATCGGTGCTGGATGTACCGGGGCACACCGCAGGTCATATCGCTTATGTCGCAGCGGGTGAGCCATGGTTGTTTTGCGGTGACACGCTCTTTGCCGGTGGTTGTGGCCGTTTGTTCGAGGGTACGGCGGAACAAATGGCGCGCTCACTTGAAAAAATCGCAGCATTACCAGACAACACAAAAGTGTATTGCGCGCATGAATACACCGTGTCGAATCTGCGCTTTGCGGTAGCAGCTGAACCCGATAATCAGCACACGGCAGAACGACTTACAGCCGCGCAGGCTTTGCGCGCACGCGGTGTCGCAACAGTACCTTCGACACTGGGGGAGGAAAAGCTCACCAATCCCTTCATGCGTTATCGAGAGAAATCAATCGCTGATTTCCTCAAAAGCAGTGGTCGGTTGAACAATGAGGACCCCATTGCAGCCTTTGCAGCGCTGCGCGAATGGAAAAACAGTTTCCGGTGAATTGACATCCCCTGCTCAGCGCTGATTCTGCTTGACGGAGTTTGATGGGCTTGCATACACTTGCTGCAATTCAATTTTTTCGACTGGGCCTGGTGTCCAGTGATTCCTCCAGGGCCCATGCCGTATTTCAGAATAGTTAAGCAAGCATCCATGTTATCAGTGCATTCCCGATTGTTTATCGCACTGATTGTCTGCCTCACGGTCAGCCCGATGGCCCAGGCCAATGACCTGACGATAGCGCCTTCGCAACCCCCAGTGAATGCGCCTAAAGACGCAAGCACTGAAGCACTGCCGAATCCCGACAAATCAGAAGACAGTGTTCTGGCAGAAGATATCGAGCTGCAGAACTTTGACGTATGGGAGCGTATCCGTAAAGGCTATAGGATCCCGGACCTGAACAATCCTCTGGTCGCGACGCACTCAACTTGGTACACCGCGAGACCGGAGTACCTGCAGCGAATCACGCAGCGCGCATCACGCTATCTGTTTTATGTGGTGCAAGAACTTGAAAAGCGCAACATGCCAACCGAGCTTGCGCTGTTACCTTTCATCGAATCCGCATTCAATCCGCAAGCTTACTCCAGCGCGAAAGCAGCAGGCATGTGGCAGTTCATTCCGAGCACAGGTAAAGATTACAACCTCAAACAAAATGTGTTTCGTGACGAGCGCCGTGATGTGCTCGCATCCACAAATGCTGCCCTGACTTACCTGCAGCGGCTCTATGGCATGTTCGGTGACTGGCAGCTGGCGTTGGCGGCGTATAACTGGGGCGAGGGCTCAGTCTCGCGTGCGATTGCAAAAGCACAAGCGGCGGGCAGACCCACCGACTACAACAGTCTGTCTGCTTACATGCCGGCCGAGACGCGCAATTATTATCCCAAGCTGCAGGCGGTAAAAAACATCATCGCTGCACCCGCACAGTACGGTATCAAACTGCCGGTCGTCGAAAACCAGCCCTACTTTGTCACGATTAAAAAAACTCGCGACATTGATGTCAAACTCGCTGCACAACTGGCCGAGTTACCGATGGAAGAATTCAAGGCATTGAATCCGCAGTTCAATCGTCCGATCATCACCGGCAGCCCGAACACTCAAATTCTACTGCCGCATTCGAACGCAGAAAAATTCAAGGAGAATCTGTCTAAATGGACACGTGCCTTGTCAAGCTGGACAGCCCACAAAGTCACGGCAGCCCGCGAGCGAATCGAAAGCATCGCGGCGCGCTTCAAGACCACGCCCGAACTGATCCGTGAGGTCAACGCGATACCACCGAATATGCACCCCAAGGCGGGCTCGACGGTGTTAGTACCCAAGCCCTCCACCGAAATCGACAAGGACATCGGACAGGAAGTCGCTGATAACGCAATGCTCGCTTACGAGCCCGATGAGCCACCGCGCAGAAAAATTACGATCAGAGCCGGGAAGCGCGATACGGTCGCCAGCATCGCCGCGCGCTACAAAGTCAAACCTGAAGAAGTGCGCGACTGGAACAACCTGAAGAATGACAAGCTAACTGCTGGGCAATCGCTGCGTCTTGAAGTTCGGGCCGGGCGTTCGATGGCAAACCGCGGCAAAGGCAATCCTGAACCCAACACGCCGAAAAAAACAGCGGGCAAATCAGAGAAGGCAAGCGAATCTCGACGCATCAGCAAATCTGATAGACGCACAGGCAAACCAGAAAAGGTAGCCTCAGCCAAGCACAATGCCAAGAGCGATAAGGAAACACATCGCCAACCGCGATAAGTGTGAGCTCGAACTGCGATTAAATTAATGCGTAGTGAAATTGGCTGCTGCCAGCAGTTGCTGCGTATAAGCTTGCTGGGGTGATGACAAAACGTCAGCGCTCATCCCACTCTCCACGACTTTCCCGTCTTTCATCACGATCACGCGGTGTGCCATTGCACGAATAACCGCTAGATCATGGCTGATGAACAAATACGCCATACCGTATTTCTGCTGCAAGCCTGCGAGTAACTCGAGTACCTGATACTGCACCGATACATCCAGCGATGACGTGGGCTCGTCCAGCAGAATCAGCGCTGGCTTGAGCACGAGTGCGCGTGCAATCGAATACGCTGTCGCTGTCCGCCGGAAAACTCGTGCGGATAACGCGACATCATCGTCGGTGACAAACCCACTTCCTGCAAACCGGCACCCACAGCCTCGCGCAATTCGGCTTCGGGACAAATGCGGCTTATGCAGCGCCAGACCCTCACCCACAATTTGTTCAATCGTGCGGCGCGGCGATAGCGATGCGAAGGGATCTTGGAAAACTACCTGCATCTGCGCGCGTAATGGACGCAATTGACCAGACTCCATGGCGCTGATGTGCTGCCCATCAAAAACAATATCGCCCCGCGTGCGGGCTACCGATAGCCGCAAGAGCGCCATGCCGAGCGTCGATTTCCCCGAACCCGACTCGCCCACAATACCCAGAGTTTCGCCTTGGGCCAGCGACACATCCAATTGATCAACAGCGACAAATTCTTTTTGCCGGAACCAACCCTGCGGTATCGCGAAACTGCAGCGCACGCCTTCGGCTTTGAGCAGAGGACGTGCATCAGATGCCACATCACCGACCATGCGCTTGGCGTGGCTGGCAAGCAGTCGCTGTGTGTAGGCTTCACGTGGCGAAGTGAACAAGGTGTTGGTATCCGCAGTTTCGATTAAACGACCGTGTTGCATCACACCGACACGATCGGCAAACGATTTCACCAGATTCAGGTCATGCGTAATCA
This sequence comes from Oxalobacteraceae bacterium, assembly GCA_947487325.1. Taxonomy (GTDB): domain Bacteria; phylum Pseudomonadota; class Gammaproteobacteria; order Burkholderiales; family Burkholderiaceae_D; genus Pernthalerella. Next base: position 7,775 of record CANKWG010000076.1, read on the forward strand.
TCAACACCGACATTTGTTCTTCGCGCTGTAGCTGATTGAGCAGCTCTAGTATCTGCACCTGTATGGTGACATCAAGTGCTGTGGTGGGCTCATCGGCGATCAGCAGTTTGGGTTTGCAAGCCAGCGCCATGGCAATCATCGCGCGCTGTCGTTGACCACCAGAGAGCTGATGCGGATAAGACAAGGCACGACGCGCAGGTTCAGGAATACCTGTTTTGGCGAGCAGATCGACCGCACGCAAGGCCGCAGCGCGTGCACTCAGGCCTTCATGCAGCATCAGTACTTCAGCGATCTGATTGCCAATCGTGAACAGCGGATTGAGCGCTGTCATGGGCTCTTGAAAAATCATCGCGATATCTTTGCCGCGCAACTGGCGCAGCGCTGTATCGGACTTCTTCAGAATTTCCTGATCTTCAAACAGTATCTTGCCCGAGATATCTGCGTCAGGCAGCAGACGCATCATCGACAAGGCAGACACGGTCTTACCCGAACCGGATTCACCCACCAACGCAAACTTCTCGCCGGGTGCAATCGTGAAACTGACATCATCCACCACGGTGGTGCTGCCAAAGCGCACCGTCAGATGTTCTACCTGCAGCAGACTCATGACTTCCTCCGCACGTCCAGCGAATTGCGCAAGGCATCGCCAATATTGGTGAGCAGCAGCAGTGTGATTGTCAGGACCGCAAACGTCGACAAAGCGATCCACCAAGCGTCCAGATTATTTTTACCCTGTGCGAGCAACTCGCCCAGACTGGGGGTGGATGGCGGCACGCCAAGACCGAGAAAATCGAGACTGGTGAGCGCCAAAATCGCTGCGCTCATACGGAACGGCAAAAAGGTCACGACCGGCGTCAGGCTATTGGGCAGCACATGCCGCCAGATGATCTGCCAGTTCGACAGTCCCATTGCACGCGCAGCCTGTACGTAATCAAGATTACGGTTACGCAAAAAATCTGCACGAACATAATCAGACAAACCCATCCAGCCGAACAAGGACAGGAGCACCAGCAGCAACAGGATGCTGGGTTCAAAAATCGAGGCAAAGATAATCAGCAGATACAGCTCTGGCATCGACCCCCAGATTTCCATGAAGCGCTGGAACAGCAGGTCAGTTTTGCCAGCGAAGTAGCCCTGCACTGCTCCTGTCAGCACACCGAGCATCACGCCGGTGATGGTCAATGCAAGCCCGAACAGTATCGACACACGAAATCCATACAGCAGTCGCGCGACAACATCGCGTCCACGATCATCGGTGCCGAGCCAATTGTCACCCGTGGGTGGTGCTGGATTGGGTGCCTTCGCAAAGTAATTGAGCGTATCGAATCGATAGCGATTGATCGGATAGATAGCCCAGTTGCCAGGTTTGTCAAACTGCGACTGAATGAACGGATCCAGATAGTCTGCGGGCGAATCAAACTCACCACCAAAGGCTGTCTCCGCATAATCCGTCACGATGGGGAACATTAGTTGTCCGTTGTAGCGCGCCACCAGCGGCCTATCATTCGAAATCAGCTCGGCACCCAGACTAAGCACAAACAGCACCACAAAAATCACGAGGCTCCAATAGCCGCGACGGTTTTGCTGAAAACGTCGCCAGACGCGACGGCCGGGCGAAAGTGAAATCTCCGATGGCATTGCAGTATTCATCATCGCGCAAGACTTTCAAATTGAACGCGTGGATCGGCCCATACGTAGCACAGGTCACCGAGCAGTTTGACGACCAGCCCGATCAGAGTGAACAGATAAAGCGTACCGAGTACCACC
>CANKWG010000077.1 GCA_947487325.1 Oxalobacteraceae bacterium
GGCTCGCATGCGTGGCTGTCGCGTGGTGGGCATTGCCGGTGGCAAGGAGAAATGTGATTACGTGGTCAATACGCTGGGCTTCGATGCCTGCATCGATTACAAAGGTGGGAATCTGTTCAAAGATGTCAAGGCAGCCGCGCCCAATGGTATTGACTGCTTGTTCGAAAACGTTGGTGGGGTGGTGATGGATTCGGTACTGGCACGAATGAACCCCTACGGGCGCATCGCGCTGTGCGGCCTGATCTCTGGCTACGATGGTACGCCTATGCCAATACACAATATTCATGCGGTGCTGTCCATGCGCCTGACCATGCGCGGCTTTATCGTTTCCGAGCACATGGAATTATGGCCCGAGGGTTTGGGTGAGCTTGGCCAGTTAGTCGCCTCCGGAAAACTGATTTTCCGCGAGACGATTGCCGATGGATTGAGTGCAGCGCCTGAGGCTTTCCTGGGTCTGCTGCGCGGGAAAAATTTCGGTAAGCAGTTAGTCAAACTGATCTGAGGTCGCAATGAAAAATTTCAGCCAGCGTGTCGCAGTCATCACCGGTGCAGCCAGCGGCTTTGGTCGTGAATTCGCGCGTACAGGCGCGCAGCTTGGTATGCGTCTGGTACTCGCCGATGTGCAAAAAGATGCGCTGGCAGAGACTGCCGCAGAACTTGAGGCGGCGGGCTCCGAGGTGATTACGCAGATCTGTGATGTACGCAAAGGCGAGCAGGTCGAAGCACTGGGACGTACAGCCATGACCAGTTTTGGCGCCGTCCATCTGGTCTTCAATAACGCGGGTGTCGGTGCTGGTGGTCTGGTGTGGGAGAGCACACAAGCCGATTGGGAGTGGGTATTGGGTGTGAACCTCTGGGGTGTGATTCATGGTGTGCGCGTCTTTACACCGCTCATGCTTGCTAGCGCCAAGGACGACCCATCGTATGAAGGGCATATCGTCAATACCGCATCGATGGCAGGCTTGCTTAATCCACCCACGATGGGTGTCTACAACGTTTCCAAGCATGCGGTGGTGTCGCTGACCGAAAGTCTGTATCACGATTTGTCGCTGGTTGAGGCACCTATCGGTGCGTCAGTGTTGTGTCCTTATTTTGTTCAGACAGGTATCAGTCAGTCGCACCTGCACCGTCCGGATGATGTGCAAGCCGCGGCAGCACCTACGGTCAGCCAGCAAGTATCACAGGCAGTGCTCGAGAAAGCAGTCGCCTCCGGCAAGGTCAGCGCGGCTGAAGTAGCACAGCGCACGTTCGATGCGATTCGGGATCAGCAGTTTTATATCTATTCTCATCCCGCCGCACTGGGTAATGTTCAGCGCCGCATGGAAGATATCGTCATGGGTCGCAATCCGGGTGATCCCTATGAGGCCGCACCGCACGTGCGCGAAAAGCTGCAGGCGGGCTTGAAAGGCAAAAGCTGATGGCTGCCAACATCAAAGACGGGCAGTACGCTTCGCTGCCCAATGGCACGCGACTACATTACGCCAGCGCGGGTGAGGCAGGGCGCCCTTTGCTGTTGTTCTTGCACGGATTCCCTGAATTCTGGTTCGCATGGAATGAGCAGCTAGCTGAATTCGGTCAGGATTATTTTGCAGTGGCTCCGGATCTTCGGGGCTTCAATTTATCGGACATGCCGTCGGATGTCGCTGCCTACAAGCCGCGATTGATCATGCAAGACATCACCCAGCTCATTGCATATCTGGGGTATTCCGACTGCATCATGGTGGCCCATGATTGGGGTGGTGCAGTTGCATGGAATATCGCGATCACGCATCCCGAGTTCATCAGCAAACTCATCATCATCAACGCAACGCATCCCTATCCCTTCGCGATGGGGCTGGTGAATGATCCCGCACAACAAGCGGCCAGCGCCTACATGAACTGGCTACGCAATCCAGGTTCGGAACAGGCGCTTGCAAAAGACAATTTTCGTATGATGGAGCAGTTCATGCTAGGCATGGGTGAACAACCCGAATGGTTCGATGACGCCATTCGTGAACGCTATCATGCTTGCTGGGCACGCGGCCTCACGGGGGGCGTGAATTACTATCGCGCCTCTCCGCTACATCCCCCCACTCCTGAAGATGCGGGCGCAGCCCGTTTATCGCTGGACCCTGCAAATTTCCATGTACGTGTACCGGTACGCGTGATCTGGGGTGAAAAGGACAAAGCATTACTGCCCAGCTTGCTGGATGGCTTGGACGATTTGGTAGATGACTTAAACATCGAGCGTCTACCCAACGCCAGTCATTGGGTTGTGCATGAATATCCAGCCACCATCAACGAGTATCTGCATCGTTTTCTGAGTGAGTGAGTTTCTATGGCACGCGAGGATTTTTCTTTTGTTCACACCCTGCGCGTCCGCTGGTCCGAAGTGGATATGCAAGGCATTGTCTTCAATGGCAATTATTTAAATTACTTTGATGTTGCATTCACCGAATACTGGCGCGCGACCGGATTACCCGATGTAATCGCTCAATCCGAAGTCGGGCTGGAGCTGTTCGCTCGAAAGTCCGTGGTGGAGTATCACGCGCCATCGCGCTTTGATGATTTGCTGGATATTGGGGTTCGATGTGCAGAACTCGGTCGCAGCTCATTGCGCTTCGTGCTCGAGATCCATCGCGGTGATGAGCACCTGATTTCTGGTGAAGTTTTGTATGTCCACGCCAATAGCCGGGTACTCAAGAGCGAACCGGTACCAGCCTCATGGCGCGAGGTATTGACCGCTTTCGAAAAAGCCCACGCTGTTCTGACATGAATCTTCGAATTGTCACCGGTGACTGGAACGACGTGCGCGAGGATGCGCAGCGACTACGCGTTGAAGTCTTTGTCATTGAGCAGGGCGTGCCTATCGAACTTGAATGGGACGAGGGGGACGAGGTCAGTATCCACGCTGTGGCCTATGATGAATCCGGACATGCGATTGCCACTGGACGTCTGCTTCCTGATGGTCACATCGGCCGAATGGCCGTACGACAGTCGGCTCGTGGCAGTGGCATAGGCAGTCAGGTATTGAAAACTTTGCTCGCCGAGGCCACACGTGAGGGACATTCCGAATTGGTGTTGCATGCCCAGTTACATGCCTGGGGCTTTTATGAACGTCACGGCTTTGTGGGCGAGGGCGAAGAATTCGTGGAGGCCGGCATAGCGCACAAGCGCATGCGGCTCAAACTGCGCTGAATTGACCTTAACGAATCACTTTTTCTACAAGCTGAGAATTTCCGCTGGCATGTACACGCAAGAGGGTTGATGCCCGCGTGCCATACGCTGGTGATTCAATGCAAATCGGTGAGAGCAGCCTTTCCCATTCGAGGCTAACGCCGGTATCTGGCAATCTGCTGTCGTTGGCCTTCGTGGTGTCAGAGAGCATTTCAAAGTAGGCTTCATCGGGTGCGGCCTGACAAAGCAGGCTGGCAAACTGCGCCTTTGCGCGCAAGACCTTGGGCCAAGGTGAATCCAGTTCGCCGTTGGATAGCCCGTAGATACCCGGCTCGAGCGCACGCTCCGCCTGGGCAGCGTGATTCGAAAACCAGTACGCCGATGTTGCATCACCCACGAGCAGATTGAATCCGTTGTAGTCGGCGGCTGATTCACGCAGCGTTTGGAGATAATCCGCAGCATCCAGATCACCGCGCAAGTAATTGGCGACCAGTTCGCCCCGTGAGCGAGCCTCTGTGCGCCCAGCGCTTCCGTCGCGGATGTTGGTCAAGGCCGCGAAGCGTCCCCGTTTATCGGTGCCGAGCCAGGTGCCGCCCGCCTGCAGATCACGGCCAGCATAGACGTCCGGCGCATCCTCCCACCAGCTTGCAGGTTGCGTCGGGCGCTCAAAAAACTCATCTCGATTGGCTGCCATCACCAGCGGACATTGCGGAATGAGCTTCCATGCAAAAACAATCAGGCACATGGGGGAATATCGATAAAAGTTTCAATGTGACGCCCACCTTCGATCAGCGCTAGTAAGGCTGAATCATGGACGGCAGACTCAAGTGCGGCGGGAAAATCTTCGGGAATTTGAGCGTAAATCTCCATCCAGGTTTCACAGCCATCTCTCAGTTCAGGTCGACGCTTTAGCGCGGTAGCCACAGGCCATTGTTCGTGCAATGCGGCCTGCATGGACTCGACTTTCTTTTGCATCTTTGCTGCGTGCTCTGCCGGCACTCGATAGTAAATAAACAGATCCGTACTCATTCAGGATCCCTGATCACGTAAGGCATTTCCGAAAACTGCAGCAGGCCGCCGTTTACTGCACCCAAATGCACGGGCGTTTGCGCGGCATCAAGCTTGATTTCTACAAGTAAGTCCCAGCTGCCCTCTGGATTTTTTTCGGCATTGACTACCAGACCACAGGGCTGGCCGGGATCGGCTTCTGAAAAAATTTCCATACCTGCGATGACAAGTTCTGCCTGCGTGCTGGCCAGCAGCATGCGACGCTTGAGTTTTCCCAAGTACTGACTTCGCGCGACAATTTCCTGTCCGGGATAGCAGCCTTTGCGAAAATTCACGCCGCCGACCAAATCAAAATTGACCATCTGCGGCACGAATTGCTCACGCGTCGCCTCAACGACCATCGGCAGTCCTGCGCGGATATCCAGCCATCGCCAGCGACTTGCGCTCACCCGAGAGAGTTTCTGACTCAAGTTATTCCAAAGGTGCATTGCCGACTCGACCGGGCCCATCCACAGAACGCGCTGCAATCCTGCCGCAGAGGGCCAGATGGCATTCACGCCGCCCGCATCAGAAAAGCTGATCTCTTGCATATCGGGTGCCGCAGCACCGATCAGCACCGTCTGCTCGCTGACATCTGCCAGGGTGACTTTAGAGCGCAGCACAAACATTTGCAGTCGTTTTTGAACTCCGGGCAAGAGTTCACGCGGCATCACCAGCATGATGCCTTGGTCGGATTTCCAGATGATTAGTGTGGCCAGCAAGCGGCCTTTGGGCGAGCAATAGCCACCGAGATGCATTGCGCCGGGCGTCAGTCCCAGCACATCATTGGTAAGCTGATTGTGAAGAAAAGTTTCCGCATCGGCGCCCGACACCGCCAGCACGCCAAGGTGGTTAAGCGGTGCCACCATGCCAGCATGCACGTCGGCAGGCTCAGGGCTCATGCCTTGGGTATTCAGAAATCCCAGCCAAGACGCATTGGGTTCAGTCATGAAATTCGTGCTTGTAAGAAATGGCGGCTATCATATCCGCCTGATTATAGGGGTGTATGCGGAAATTCGCTGCTCCTCGACGTACCTGAAGACCGATCGGGACTATGGCGGCTATCAAAAAAATTATCGTACTGCTTGTTTTAGCCACGCTGGGCGCGGCGGCGGGTCTGATTTACTGGGCGCGATCCTCTTGTCGCCGAAGGCGCTCCACCACTTGAATTTACGGTAGCACAGGGGAGCAGCATTCGCAGCGCCCTGCGGCAGGCGCGGGAGGCTGGTGTGCCCGCATCCCCAATCATGATGGAATTGCTGGCCCGGGGATTGGGCACCCGTTCCTTTAAGCCCGGCAGCTACCGACTCAAGCCGGGTACGACACCACTCACTTTGCTCAACGCGCTCGCTCGGGGCGACACCATTAGGGAATCAATCACCATTATCGAAGGCTGGACTTTTGCGCAAATGCGCGCAGAGATTGCCCGCCACCCTTGGTTGCTTCACGAGAGCGAGGCTTTGGATGAAGCCGCGTGGCTAGCGCGTGTGGTGCCCGGATACGACCATCCGGAAGGTTTGTTTTATCCCGATACCTATACCTTCGATCGTGGTACCAGCGACCTGTATGTTTACCGACTGGCACACCAGCAGCAGCTGAAGAAACTCGAGCAGGCCTGGGCCAATCGCGCACCCGATCTTCCTTATGGATCACCGTATGAGGCACTGATCATGGCCTCCATCGTCGAAAAAGAAACGGCTCGCGAGGCAGACCGCACCCGTGTGGCCTCGGTGTTTGTCAATCGCCTGCGTCAAAGCATGCGTTTACAAACAGATCCCACGGTGATTTACGGTTTGGGTGAGCGCTTTGATGGTAATTTGCGCAAGCGTGATCTTCAGGAAGACACTGCTTACAATACTTACCAACGCGCTGGTTTACCGCCGACACCGATTGCCCTGCCCGGGCGGGCGGCGATTGAGGCCTCGCTGCATCCTGCACAAGGCAATGATCTGTATTTCGTCGCTCGAGGTGACGGCAGCAGCGAATTCTCGAGTAATCTTGAAGATCATAATCGCGCAGTGGATAAATACCAGCGCCGTCGTTAACTACTTCTTCAAATCGGCGCAAGCATTCATGGCACAGGGAAAATTTATTAGCTTCGAGGGCGTTGACGGCGCAGGCAAGTCGACGCATGTGGGAGCCGTTGCACAGTATCTGCGCGATCGTGGATTGCACGTAGTAACCACGCGTGAGCCCGGCGGAACACCTCTGGGTGAAAAGCTGCGTGAATTGTTGCTACACGAGCCTATGCATTTGGAAACTGAGGCGCTTTTGATGTTTGCGGCGCGTCGCGAGCATATCGCTCAAGTCATCCTGCCAGCCATTCATCGGGGTGATTGGGTTATCTCTGACCGTTTCACCGATGCCAGCTTCGCATATCAGGGAGGTGGTCGGCAGCTGGCGTTGGATAAATTGCAATCGCTGGAGCAATGGGTACATGCCGACCTGCAACCCGATCTGACTTTGTTGTTTGATGTGCCGCTTGAGGTAGCGCGGGAACGCCTCTCTTCCGGACGTGCACTGGATAAATTTGAACAAGAAAAAGACGATTTTTTTCAGCGTGTGCGCGATGTCTATCTGATGCGCGCGCATAGCTTTCCATCACGCATCAAGGTCATCGACAGTACGCGCCCTGTGGCGGAGGTATCGGCCCAGGTCGAACAATGCGTCACTGCACTGTTCGATGGCCAATGATATGAGCGAGGCCATTTATCCTTGGCAGCATGAAGATTGGAATCGTTTGCAGCGCCTGCGGGATCGGCTGCCCCACGCTATTTTGTTCCATGGGGCTCAAGGTATAGGCAAGGTAGCGTTTGCAGAGCAGTTTGCCCAATCCGTCTTGTGCGAATCGCCGGTCAATGATGGTTTCGCTTGCGGCAGTTGCGCCTCTTGCGGTTGGTTTTTGCAATACGGCCATCCGGATTACCGGCGCGTGCGACCTGAGATCCTAGAGGTCGACAACATTGAGGACGACAGTGAGTCTGAAGAGGGCGCGAATAAAAAAAGCGCGAGCAGCAAGACGCCGTCCAAAGAAATACGCATTGAGCAAGTGCGCGCGCTCGCTGGCTTCATGAATGTATCAACCCATCGAAGTGGGCTGCGCGTGGTCTTGCTCTATCCGGCCGAGACGCTCAATAGCGCCTCGGCCAATGCCTTGCTCAAGACGCTGGAAGAACCTCCACCGGGCACGCTCTTCATTTTAGTCAGCCATCGGCCAGATCGACTCCTGCCGACCATACTGTCCCGCTGCCGCAAGTTTCCTATGTCGCTGCCTTCGGCTGAGGATGCCCTTGCTTGGCTCAATGACAATGACGTGAACGATGCGGCGCAGTGGCTTGCATTGAACGGCGGTGCGCCACTGGCCGCGGTCATGGCAGCCGAGGATGAATCAGCGAGCGATCGAGAGTTGCTTTTGGGATTGCTGGCCAAACCCGATGCAGCCCATGTGCTGAGCGTGGCGGAACGACTACAAAAAACACCGATTCCTCTGCTAGTGGCATGGCAACAGCGGTGGCTGTATGACTTGTTTTCTTTAAAGCTCAGCGGTCGGGTACGCTACTACCCCCAGCATCAGACGCGTCTGAAGGCAATCGCGGATCGCTTGTCAAGCGATCGATTGCAGCAGGCACTGCGTGATGCGAACAACCGGCGTGCTGTCGCGGATCATTCGCTTTCAGCAAGGCTTTTCATTGAAGACATGCTGCTCGCCTACATCAGTCTGTTTGGCTGAAATCCGGGCAGTCTTTCGAGGACTCACCATGCAAGAAACGCAGCCATCGCATGACGCGGCGCTGGTACGCCCCTCCGTCATGTCACTGACCATACGAGAACGTTCTGCACTGTACGCTGCTTACATGCCATTTCTGCAAAATGGCGGCATTTTTATACCCGGTAATCGTCCGTGTCAGCTGGGGGAAGAAGTGTTTTTGCTACTAAGCCTGATGCAGGATGAAGCGCGCTACCCCGTAGCGGGCAAGGTGGCCTGGATCACACCTTCAGGTGCGGCCAATAATCACACGCAGGGCATAGGGCTCCAGTTTCCAGCCGATGATGCGGGTCGGCGGGTTCGTCAGCGCACCGAGGAGATTCTGGGTACGGCACTCGGATCTTCGCGACCGACGCATACCATGTAGCGGGCGTACAATAGCGGCGTTTCAGCGGCTTTCTTGTCATGCCTGCGCAGCGATACAGCTCTCGCCAAGGTTCTACAAGATAAGCATTTACTGCAGGCGACCGGCGCACCATGTTTATCGATTCCCACTGCCATATTAACTTTCCTGAATTGTCCGAGCGACTGCCCGCGATTCTGGAAAAAATGAAAGAAAATCAGGTGACCCATGCACTTTGCGTGTCGGTGACCCTCCCAGATTTTCCTCAAGTACTGTCTCTGGCTGAGACGCATCCGAATATCTACGCATCAGTGGGCGTCCATCCTGATTATGAAGATACGCCCGAGCCCAGCATGGAACAACTGGTGCAACTGGCTGAACACCCGCGCATTGTCGCCATCGGCGAAACCGGCCTTGACTACTACCGCCTAAGCGGTGATCTTGAGTGGCAGCGGCAGCGATTTCGGACCCATATCCGTGCGTCCAGAGCCAGTGGCAAGCCACTGATCATCCATACACGATCTGCATCCGAAGACACGCTACGGATCATGCGCGAAGAAAAAGCTGGTACGTCGGATGGTGGCGTGGCCGGTGTGATGCACTGCTTTACCGAATCCCAAGCAGTGGCTGCTGCATCGATGGACATGGGTTTTTACATTTCCTTCTCGGGCATCGTGACCTTCAAGAATGCGAAAGATTTGCAGGCCGTCGCTCGCGAAGTGCCGCTTGAGCGCATGCTGATCGAGACCGATTCGCCGTATCTGGCGCCCGTGCCCATGCGCGGCAAGACGAATGAGCCGGGTTTCGTGCGGCATGTTGCCGAATTTCTAGCCGATCTCAAGGGCGTGTCATTGCAAACGCTGGCGGAGGTCACGTCGCAAAATTTCCGGACGCTGTTTCGCGTGCAATAAATGGACGATTTACAGAGTCCCTTTCGCCGCCGGTTACTGGTGGCCGGATTGTTTCCCGGGTTGCAGCGCTGGTTCGAACCTCTGGAAGCTAAACCAGATTCCTACACCGCATGGTTTGAGGCAGCTCGCATGGATAATGTGAAGCTTTGCAATGACTTGCTGGCGCGCGGCTTCGATACCAATACCATCGAGCCTGAACGCCTTGATACGGCCTTGCTTATTGCGGTTCGTCAGGGTTCAGCCAAAGTGACCCTACTGCTGTTGTCC
>CANKWG010000078.1 GCA_947487325.1 Oxalobacteraceae bacterium
TTAACACCAGGATCAACACGATGAAGGCAAAGATGTCTTGATAGTGGCTACCCAGCACACCCGCGGTCAGGTCTCCGATATACCCAGCACCCAAACTCTCGATGAGCCCCAACAAAATCCCACCGAGCATCGCGCCGTAGATATTGCCGATGCCGCCAAGCACGGCCGCCGAAAAAGCCTTGAGCCCCGGTGTGAAGCCCATCGCAAACTGGGCTGATGCATAGTTCGCGCCCCACATCACACCCGCAACGGCAGCCAGCGCTGCACCAATCGCAAAGGTGAACACAATGACTCGATTAGCGTTGACACCCATGAGCGCTGCGACGCGGGGATTCTCGGCAACGGCACGCATCGCACGACCCATGCGGGTGCGTTCAACTAACAGCGACAATCCAATCATCGATACAGCAGCAAGCAGGAGCAGCAGCACTTGGGTGGGCGTGATCAGAGCACCCATCACATGCAAGGGTTCCGACGGCAACACCTGAGGGAATGGCAATGGATTGCGACCCCAGATCATCATCGCCAGCGTCTGCAAAAGAATCGATATGCCAATGGCGGTGATCAGTGGCGCAAGCCGTGGCGCATCACGCAGGCGACGATATGCAACACGTTCAATGAGCACACTCACGATAACGCACACCGGAATCGCGCCGGCGATCGCCAGCATCAGCGCGAGATAACCGGGAAGTTCCGGACTGAGGTATTGAATGAGTTGCAGCAGCGACCAGCCGACCATCGCGCCTATCATCAGCACATCGCCATGGGCAAAATTAATCAGGTTCAGCACACCGTAGACCATGGTGTATCCCAACGCAACCAGCGCATACATGGCGCCCAATACTAGGCCATTGATCAGCTGCTGCGCGAAAATATCCATGCTTACGCCGGACGCGCCGACAGGCCTTTAGGCAAGGGGAAAGTCACATGCTCTTCCACGCCGTCGAGCTCTCGCACGCTTTTGACGCCGAGTGCTTTGAGTGTGGCGACGACATCTTCGACCAAAATTTCAGGCGCCGATGCACCGGCTGTTACACCAATGCGCTGCTTGCCCTCGACCCAGGCCGGATCGATTTGCGACGCGTTATCGACCATGTAGGATTCAACACCGTTTTTTTGTGCAACCTCGCGCAAGCGATTGGAATTGGAACTGCTGGGGCTACCCACCACAATCACGAGATCAACCTGCGGCGCCATCATCTTGACTGCATGCTGACGATTAGTCGTTGCGTAGCAAATGTCGCCTTTCTTAGGCTCGGCAATGTCAGGGAATCTGGCGCGCAGCGCCGTGATGATCTCTGCTGTGTCGTCAACCGACAGCGTGGTCTGCGACACATAGGCCAAACGATGGGGGTCTTTTACTTCGAGCTTTTGCACATCCTCGACAGTTTCGACTAGATGCATACCCGCATCACTTTGCCCCATCGTGCCTTCAACTTCGGGATGTCCCTCATGCCCAATCATGATGATCTCGCGATTCTCATCTCGCATTTTGGCCACCTCAACATGCACCTTGGTCACCAGTGGACAGGTCGCATCAAATACGAGTAGTCCACGTTCTTCCGCCTCAGCCTTGATCGCACGCGAAACACCATGAGCAGAAAACACCAGATGACTGCCTGATGGTGCATCGGCCAAATCTTCAATAAAGATCGCTCCCTTGGCGCGCAGATCTTCCACCACATAGGCGTTGTGCACGATCTCATGCCTGACGTATACGGGTGCACCAAATTGCGCGAGTGCACGCTCGACGATTTCGATCGCACGATCCACACCGGCACAAAAGCCTCGCGGCTGAGCCAACAGAATTTCTTTTTCCATGGTTTTTTCCTTCAAGTGCTATTGCGACTAGAGCACACCAATAATGCGAACTTCAAATTTTAAGGCCTGGCCCGCCAGCGGATGATTAAAATCGAATAACGCATCTTGCTCTCCCATCTCAAGCAAAACGCCAGCAAACTGTCCCCCGGCGGGCGCGGCAAAATCCACAAGATCACCGACTTCATAGGTGTGGTCCGGATCCGAATTTTCCTGCAACGTCGATAACGATACTCTTTGTAGTAGATCGGGATTACGCGGTCCGAACGCCTCTTCCGATGTCAGATCGAAACTCTGATGCGCGCCCTCGCGCAAGCCGATCAGACAAGATTCAAGAAAAGGCGCCAACTGGCCCGAGCCCACCTGCAGCGTGGCCGGATTCTCGTCAAATGTACTCACGATATCCTGACCACTCACGGTCGATAGCCGATAGTGCAAGGTCAGAAAAGTGCTGGCGGTCACGACAGGCTGTGGCGTATTCGACATAAAAATAGGTAAAAAAACGAGTCGCGCTATTGTAGTCCAGCCCAAGGGACCATCCTAACGCTGCACGATCGGAGGCGCGATACATTGAGCCTCCGCCCCCCCTGCCCGAGACCCCTCATGCTCATTACCGACCTGCCCGCCGACCAACGCCCCCGAGAGCGCTTGCAGTCCAGAGGAGCACATTCGCTCACTGATGCTGAACTGCTGGCCATCATCCTGCGCACGGGTATTCAGGGCAAAAACGCGATTCAGCTCGGCTGCGACTTGCTGGACCACTTCGGCTCGGTATCAAGGCTGCTGAGCGCCACAGCACCTGAGCTCGCCGAGATCAAGGGCATGGGGCCCTCCAAATGCAGCCTGCTGCAAGCGGTGGTCGAACTGGCAAGACGCGGGCTGGCAGAGGAACTGCGCTCAGGCCCCCTGCTACAATCCCCGAAAGCCGTCTCGCAGTTTCTCCGACTGCGCCTTCACGGCCAACCCTCGGAGACTTTCCTTGGTTTGTTTCTCGATGTCCAGGGCCGGCTAATCGCCTGCGAGGAAATGTGTCGAGGCACCCTGACCCGAGCCCATGTCTATCCGCGAGAAATTGTCCGAAGGGCGTTGGCTCACAATGCGGCTGCCATGATTTTTGCGCACAATCACCCCTCCGGTAGCGTAGAACCCAGCAAAATGGACAAAATGCTCACCAATGAACTCAAACGTGTGCTGGCCTGCATCGAGGTTTCGCTGCTCGACCATCTGATCGTCAATGACCATGAGGCGTGGTCATTCAAGCAACATGGGCTCTGCTAATCCGGTTTAAAAGCGATATCACCACGGCGATTCCTGACGCAGACTCGCCTAATTGTTAAATATTTAGAGAATATCAAGACACAATTTAAATCTGCAAGTCGTTGAATATTGGCGCTTTTTTCGTTATACTCGCGGTCTTTGCCAAATTCTGGAACCCTCAAGGAGTCTGCTGTGTCACGTGAATGCGAAGTTACCGGGAAAAAGCCGATGGTCGGCAACAATGTTTCCCACGCCAATAACAAAACCAAGCGTCGCTTTCTGCCCAACCTGCAGAACCGTCGCTTCTGGGTCGAATCAGAAAACCGCTGGGTCCGCATGCGCGTCTCCGGTGCGGGTATTCGGGTCATCGACAAGCTGGGCATTGATGCTGTGCTGGCTGATATGCGCGCCCGCGGCCACAAAATTTAATCGGATTTAAGTAAAGGAACTTCATCATGGCAAGCAAAGGCCGCGACAAAATCAAACTGGAATCGACCGCAGGTACCGGTCATTTCTACACCACAGACAAGAACAAGCGCACGATGCCAGAAAAAATGGAGATCATGAAATTCGATCCCAAGGCACGCAAGCATGTGATCTACAAAGAAACCAAGATCAAATAAACGCTTGAGTTTCAAACAAAAAACCCCGCAGTTCACACTGCGGGGTTTTTTATTTTCAAATTCCGATTACGCGTAGGTGCGCAGACGGAATGAAAACTCCTGCAACGAGCGTATGCCTGATGATTCGGCTCGGGCACACCAGTCACGCAATTGTTGTAGCAACTGATCGCTGCTGGCATGCGAACGCTCCCAAAGGCTCGAGAGCTCGACCCGCATTTCATGCATGGTCTTGAGCGCATTGCTGTGCTTGAACACCTCGGAAAGCTGTTGCTGCTGTTGCTGCTCCAAACTCGCCGGCTCGCGCTGCATCAGCTTGCGTGAGGATTTCAGGAAGCTGGATTCAAGCTTGGATTTCTCGCGAATCTGCGCGACCTCATCGCGCCAAGCGCGACGTACCGAGCTTGCGTAAGTAGCCATCACGTCATAACGGTTGGCGACAATGGATTGCAAGGTATCCAGATCGCACACCAGTTTCTGGCGATCGAAACGTGGCTCGGGAGCTATCTTCTTCACCTTTGCCAGACCGAAGAAGGCTAGGATGGAGATATAAAGCCAGCCGATATCGAACTCGAACCATTTGGCCGACAGTTTGGCCGATGTACCAAAGGTGTGATGGTTGTTGTGGAGTTCCTCGCCACCAATCAGGATGCCAATAGGCAGCACATTAGTCGACGCGTCCTTGCAATCATAATTGCGGTAACCCCAGAAGTGGCCGATACCGTTAATGACGCCCGCAGCCGTCACAGGAATCCAAGCCATCTGAATTGCCCAGACTGTCAAACCCAGCACGCCAAAGAGCATCACATTAATCACCAGCATCAGCGAGACGCCCAGTGCCGAGTGTTTTGTATAGACGTTACGCTCGATCCAGTCATCCGGCGTGCCATGGCCGTATTTCTCGATAGTCTCGCGATTCTTGGCTTCCATGCGATAGAGCTCGGCACCTTCGAACAGCACTTTCTCGATACCCAGTGCGACCGGGCTGTGCGGGTCTTCGATGGTCTCGCATTTCGCGTGATGTTTGCGGTGAATTGCAGCCCACTCTTTGGTGACCATACCGGTGGTCATCCACAACCAGAAGCGGAAGAAATGACTGGGAATAGCATGCAGCTCGAGCGCACGATGCGCCTGGCAGCGATGCAGGAAAATAGTAACTGCGGCGATGGTCACATGCGTGACGGCTAGCGTGAACAACAGTATTTGCAAACCAGATGAATGCGTGAGGCCATTCATCAAAAAGTCGAGAACAGCATCCATCACAGGATTTGAGCTCATTGTTTCTCCAAAATCACCCTGGCCTTCAGGGAATCCGTTGCGGACGCCCATTGTTACGGCCAAACACCGCATTGTACGTGCTTTTAATCATCTCAGGCCTGATTTTCATCTGGATTTGCAGATAAAGGCTTACGAATCAACGACTTGTCAAGCTCATCTTTCACCGATGATTCAGCCCTCGCCTGACCGGGCAAGCGGACGCCATGTTGCCGGCATAGGCGCCAGAGCTCGAAATTGACTGCTGAGCGCACGTTGCCCGCGCCATTTTCCGGGTCGGAAATCCAGAAACCCGCCTCAAGCTCGAGGCCCTCAGGGGCAAACCGCGACAGCGAGGCTGTCGGCAGGGGATTTTCCAGAATCCGGGGAATACGCTGCATGGCTTCCACCATATCGGGCAGCAGCGCCTCAACGTCCGTATCCGGGCCCACCAACATAGTGGTTACCAAACGCAATTGACGGTCACTTCGGGTCAGGTTCTGTACCGGTGAGGAAACCAGCATTTCATTCGGAATCACCGCAGCGGAACCATCAAGCGATTTGATCAAGGTGTAACGCGTATTGATTTCAGCCACCTCGCCACTAAAACGGTCAAGATGAACGATGTCACCAATGGCCAAGCTGCGCTCCAGAAGAATCACAAATCCGGACACATAACTGCTCACCAGTTTCTGCAAGCCCAGTCCAATGCCCACGCCCAGAGCGCCACCAAAAACCGAAAGGACCGTCAGATCAATACCCACAAGCGAAAGGCTGACCAGAACCGCAATGAGTATCAACGACGCCCGCACAACGCGCGCCAGCACCGCTCGCAGCGAAGCGTGCATGGTGTCCAGATGCATCAAGCGCTGCTCTAGCGCAGCGGCGGCCCACATGGCAAGCACCAAGGTGATAAACACCCAAAACAGCGCCTGCAAGATCACGATCAGTGGCTCGCGATGGCGTCCCAGCGGGACGGTCGTATGCTCGAGATACTGCACAAATTCCGGCCAGAGGCCAGTGATGTAGAGTGCGAGTCCGCTCCAGACCAGCACGGCAAAACTTTGCTCGAATACTTGCAGGAAAACGCCGACCCGACCTTCTTTCGCAAATGCTTTGCGAACCAAGAAAAATCCTACGCGAATAAGTAGGAACGACAGCCACAGCGGTAGCACGATACGCAACAGGCCCGCATGCTGCCAGCGCCCCATCACCAGTGTAGCCAGCGCCATCAGCACGACGATCAACAAAGGTGTGAGTACGATCTGAAAGCTGTCGAAGGGCACCTGAAAAATGCCGTGGTGATCATGACGCGCCGAGAATTTTTTCATCAACTGCTGCGACATCAACCAGCCGACCAAAATACAGCCACCCAACACCAACAGCTGCAACAACAGATCCGGATGATCGAACTCGACCTGCAGGTCAACCCAGAGCGGATTTGCCATCGTCGTGCTCATTGGGAACCAGCCGGTCCGAGCGCCACAGCATCAGCGCGGTGACATTCCCAGCTTTGTCTAAATCGGCGTGCCAACTCGAGGTTGCCCCGAATGAGAGAAAGATTTTCTGAATTCATGCGCTGCGCGCTCCGAGTGAAGTTATAGCTGCCCGTGACGACCACCACATCTTGCGTGCCATCGTCGATGACCATGATTTTATTGTGCGCATTGCTATTTAGCCCGCTCCAGGGCAGCTGCAAAGAAACCATCGGTCTGATGCAGATGCGGCATCAGCCTCAGATAATCGCCCATGACTAATTCAATTTTCTGCTCTGCCAGAATCTGCGACATGGGACGTAACGTGTACGTGGGATGCTTTGCCAGAAACTGTTCAACGATATGTTCGTTTTCCTCTACCAGCAAACTGCAGGTCGCATAAACGAGAAGGCCACCCGGCTTGATCAGGCGCGCCGCGCCTTCCAGTATCAATAGCTGCTTGGCATTGAGCTCATCAACGCCAGCCGCCGTCTGTCGCCACTTCACATCGGGATTGCGACGCAAGGTGCCAAAACCGCTACAGGGTGCATCCACCAGCACACGATCGATCTTGCCCGCCAGACGCTTGATTTTTGCGTCATTCTCATGCGCGATCAGTACCGGGTGCACATTCGACAGCCCGCTACGTGCAAGCCGCGGTTTGAGACGCGCAAGACGTTTCTCGGAAATGTCGAACGCATACAGTCGGCCGGTATTTCGCATCTGCGCACCGAGTGCCAGTGTCTTTCCACCCGCACCAGCACAAAAATCTACCACCATCTCGCCCCGCTTCGCACCCAAAACCTGCGCCAGCAACTGACTACCCTCGTCCTGCACTTCAATCGAGCCCTCTTTGAACAGCGGCATGTTTTGCAGTGCAGGCTTTTTTGCCAGTCGCAATCCCAAGGGCGCAAACAGTGTCGGTTCTGCAGTAATACCCGCCTCGGCCAGCGCTACCGTCGCCGCATCACGCGTCGTCTTGAGCGTATTTACCCGCAAATCCAGCGGCGCAGGTCGGTTCAGCGACTCCGCCACTTGCATGGCTTCCTCGTGGCCCCATTGCCGGATAAATCGAGCCAGCAACCAGTCGGGCAAATTTGCCTGCATCGACTCGGGTAAGGTACTGCGATCTATCGATATGACATGGGTGAGCCATTCAACTTCCTGCTCACTCAGACCAGGCAAGGCATCCATACCCGCGACGTCAGCCAGGCCCAGCAAAGCCATGCGGCGCATCAGTGGTCCGCTGCCTGACTCGGCAAAATTCGTGTAAACCAAACGATGACGCAACAATGCGTAGATTGCCTCTGCAATCATGCCTCGCTCACGACCACCCAGACGTGGATGATCACGAAAATAACGTGACAGCACACTGTCGGCAGGTGCTGTAAAACGCAATACATCGCGCAGAGCATCCTCGGTGCCGCCGATGACTGCGGGTGGCAATCTCATGAAAAATCCTTCAGGTTTGACGCTCGCAAAAGCGTTGTGTAAGCAGAGAGTCAGGCACTTGTAGCCCATCGCGTCAGGCTAATGCCAAGGCGCGCAGTGACATCAGGCGGTATGACGAACGATACGCCCCTCCATGAGCGCATATCGACCTTCAATAAAATCACGCACAGCGCGCGGATAAATCACATGTTCCTGTTCTAGCACGCGCGCTGCCAGTGTGTCTTCGGTATCCGTATCCAGCACAGGAACAATCGCTTGTTCGATAATGGGTCCGTGATCCAGTTCAGGCGTCACGAAGTGCACCGTGGCGCCATGAAATTTCACACCGGCCTCAAGTGCGCGCTGATGTGTATCCAGACCAGGAAAACTCGGCAATAAAGAGGGATGTATGTTCACCATACGACCGTGATAGTGCGCAACGAATGCGGAAGTCAAGATGCGCAAAAATCCTGCGAGTATCACGAGATCCGGAGAATACTCGTCAATCACTGTCGACAAGGCCTGATCGAACTGCGCCCGATCCGGATAAGAAACATGCTCAACCACACGCGCCGCGATACCTGCTGAACTCGCCGTCGCAAGTCCAGCTGCAGTTGATTTGTTACTGATGACGGCGACGATCTGTGCCGGCCACTTTTCTGCGGAGGCAGCACGCAAAATAGCCTCCATATTGCTGCCACGCCCAGAGATAAGAATCACAATACGTTTCATGGCGCGCATTTTAACAGCGCATCATGCAAACGCCGTGGGCTACTGGAATGAAAAGAAAACGCGGAAGGGGACTTTTTTCTCTGCCCAGAAGTCAGCCGCATCGCGGAACACATCCAGCAGATTTTCGCGCGCTTCCTTGTCGAATTTCTGGGTGTTTGGCAATTGCTCAAGCACGACTAGGAAACCAGGTTGCTCACCCGCTTTGTGAAAGACGTTGGTAAGACAATCTCTGAGCGCGTCATAATTCTTGCCATACGGCTTGGGCAATTGAAATGATTCGGCAATCGAGACCAGCACCTGCTGACGCGTCAGTGCCTGCGCGCAATTTGCATACAGAAAATGCTGCTCAAGTCGGATGGCCTCCGACTGCAGTTCGGTTACGCGGAAAGCCCGGATGGATTGCACCACATTGACAGGAACCGCGCGCAGCAAGCCGCCGCCTGTCGAGTGTTCCTGGCTCTCATCGTCGCGCTGATGGGACGCGCTGAGCATGTAAATATTCACGGTCGTGTTAAAACAGTCAAAAAACGCACGCAACTCAAAAAATTTATATTTTTACAAGGTTTGCGCGCATCGCAGTCGCATGAATCTGCCCCCAAATAAGCTGGCAAGTTCATCGAATGATTATCGGCAATTTGAGATGATACCCGCCCTTTGGTTCCGGCAAAACCCCTGAGCAAGGTTTCAACTGACCAATGAGTAACAAATTTTTAACAAATGAGCGGAATTTACGCGAAAAACCTAACATCTACGCACATCTTTAGAATTTTCGCTATTTTGTCATTCAAGCGATGTTCGTCAGTAAGTTTTTTAATTATGTAACATTTCCTCAGTATATTTTCTTTTCGATATGTTTTTTGTTGTTTTATCGATATCAAAAAAACGAAGTACTTC
>CANKWG010000079.1 GCA_947487325.1 Oxalobacteraceae bacterium
GCAGCTTAGGGAATATTGTCGGCATCGGGACGTTTGTTTGCAAATAATTCAGAGATCCGCAGAAATAACACGTCAAATTGGGTGCGCTGAATAAATAAGTACTCTACGGCGAGTCGGCGGGCTTATTTAATTGCGCAGTGATGAAAATCAAGAAACTGATGCCAGTTTTACAGCGATGAAATTTTACGGTTTTATTTGCGCAGTTTTTTCTGAGCGTTTATTGAAGATTTAGCTAATACGCCGATATTGTCCGCCCGGCAGTAATTCCATTTTTCCATTTAGTTCCAGCGTCAGTAATCCCGCTTGAACTTCTGCGACAGACAAATCAGAACGTTGCAAA
This sequence comes from Oxalobacteraceae bacterium, assembly GCA_947487325.1. Lineage (GTDB taxonomy): Bacteria > Pseudomonadota > Gammaproteobacteria > Burkholderiales > Burkholderiaceae_D > Pernthalerella. The sequence continues at coordinate 341 of CANKWG010000079.1, forward strand.
AGTTGGTCAACGGACACTGGATCATAACCAGCGACCTCAAGTAAATAGTGTAATGAGGGATCGCTTTGCATGGTGTCACCGGGCGCTGGCTCCAATAAGTCGCCGGGGCTCCACCGCAGCTCTTCCATAATATCTTGTGCAGATTCCACTAGCTTTGCACCTTGTCGTATTAGTACATGGCAACCCTTCGACAAGGGCGAATGAATCGAACCGGGAATTGCAAACACCTCCCGGCCTTGTTCCAATGCGCTGCGAGCCGTGATCAGAGAGCCGGATTGCGCGGCGGCTTCAACCACCAGAACACCCATCGCCAAACCACTGATGATGCGATTGCGCCGCGGGAAGTTCGACGCTATCGCTGGTGTACCCAATGGGTACTCGCTGAGTAGACATCCTGCTTCGGCGATTTGGTGGGCTAGTTCTCGGTTGCGTGCCGGATAGACTAAATCCAGACCGGTGCCTGTCACTGCCACAGTGGATCCGCCAACACGGCCAGATCGTGTGTGGAGTAACGCACCTTGATGTGCGGCGGCATCAATCCCCAGGGCCAGGCCTGAGATAACGGTCAGTCCTGCAGCACTTAATACGTGAGCGAATCTTTCCGCATTTTGCATGCCTTGTTTCGTCGCATTGCGGCTCCCCACAATGGCAATCGAAGGGCAAGTCAGAAGAGCGATATCACCTTTGGCATAAAGCACGGGCGGTGGATCGGTAATGTTGAGCAGTGATTTGGGGTAGTGGTGGTCGGCAAGTGTCAGCACATGATTGTCTGGATGCTCCGCCCATGCCACGGTGCGGTCTATTTTGGTTTGCAAGGCTTCGGAAACGGGAGCGCAGAGCGCATAGGCAATTTTTTCCGGAACGCATTTTTGTAAGGCGGAAAACCCTGCATTGAAAATGTCTGAAGGCAATCCAAAACGCGTCAGTAGTTCGCGTGCAGTTTGCGGACCGACACCTTCGGTGTCCATCAACCTGATCCACGATGCCAGTTCCTCAGCGCTTGTCATCGCACATCCCTGTCGACTGACTCAACTGTATCTCCGAGCGTGAAGGTATCTTTGGCACGCATGACCACCGCGAGCGCAGCCTCATCGGAAACATCAAAGACTAACAGGGTGGCAATTTCGTCTGGCATGGATGCATTTGGCTCAGGCTGGTTAGCTTGGCCGTAAATTTTATCGTGTCGTACCACGGCGACGACGCTGCCAGTGTCCAGACCTTGGCGCAGGCCCCGATTGATGGCCACAATGTCGTTCACGCTGGCCCACGTCGCACCCTTCAGCACGGAGGCCACACGTCCCCATACAGCCGGCGTCGGATGAGGTAACCATCGTTGCTGTTCGAGGTTTACCAATGGTACAAGCCGATCGCCCACCAGAATTTCGGCATCGGATGAGGTCACCTTGAATTGGTGCATCGCATCGCTTCCCGCTCTCAGCAGTTGAGCCGTGCCCACGCGCAGACTGGTCACTGCCAGCGGTTTTCCTGTGTCGGGATCGACGATCGTTTGCAGCGGGCGGATCACCTGGAACCGTGTGTGCTCATTCACCGTGCCGGACACAAAGATCGCATCACCCATCGAAGCCATTCGCCGCCCACCTGCCAAGCCGACGACCTTAGGCGCCAGCGCTAGCCCATCGGCGGGCACCAAGGTTGTTTTGCTCAGCCTTTTTTCGAGCTCGGGTGCGATCACAGGCAAGGGCGCGGCGCGCAAGCTCTCTGGACGGACCGTGGGTGAGCGGCGGACTACGGAGACGGCATCGCTCTGCCGCAAACCCAGTTGCTGCCGTTCGCGATCAAAGTAGATGGTCTGACCCGGATAAATCCAGTGCGGATCGCGAATCTGTTCACGATTGCGTTCCCAGACGGCGCTCCAGCACCACGGATTCTCCAGAAAGGTGGCGGCGATTTGCCACAAGGTATCCCCCTCTTTCACCCGGTGCGTATCGGGTGCGTTCATTAAAAACTCGCAACGGGCCTTGGCTACTGCCTGCGGTAGCAGGAAGAACAGAAGCAACAAGGCGGCTGTGCTAAACTTTTTCATCAGATTTCACTCTTGTTTGTGACTATCGAAACAAATTTGGCCATCACAAAATGCGTTGTGGATTTTGCACGAACATGAATGGCTGCTGTTTTGTAATCACTGAATTTTTTGTCTTTGTTGCGCAAAAGCTGTATGCCTCTACGAACAATCCTCCGTTACCCAGATAGTCGCTTGCACAAGATCGCCAAACCGGTGACGGTATTTGATGATCGGCTCAAGCAATTGGTCGCCGACATGGCAGAAACCATGTACGAAGCGCCAGGTATTGGCTTGGCCGCAACGCAAATTGATGTGCATGAGCAAGTTATCGTGCTCGATGTTTCAGAAACGCGCGATCAATTGCAGGTGTTGATCAATCCCGAAATCGTCTGGGCTAGCGAAGAGCGACGGGTGTACGACGAAGGTTGCTTGTCTGTGCCCGGCATTTTTGATGGTGTCGAGCGCCCTTCCCAGATACGCGTGCGGGCGCTAAATGTCGATGGCGTCCCCAGCGAATTCGAAGCCGATGGTTTGCTCGCAGTCTGTGTTCAGCATGAAATGGATCACTTGCTTGGCAAGGTCTTTGTGGAATACCTATCGCCGCTCAAGCGCAATCGCATCAAGAGCAAACTGCAAAAAGAAGAGCGCGAGCTCAAAAAAGAACGTCAGCCCGACACGGTGCGTTAATCAATGAAAGTCATTTTCGCCGGCACGCCTGAATTTGCTGCCGTCGCTCTCGCTGCTTTGCATGAGGCGGGTTTCGATCTGCCGCTGGTGCTTACCCAGCCCGATCGCCCTGCCGGGCGCGGCATGCAGTTGCAACCCTCGCCTGTCAAGCAACTCGCGCAGCAATACGGCATTCCGGTGGCGCAGCCGGTCTCGCTGAAAACCGATGGCAAATACCCCGAAATTGCGGCGCAAGCACAGGCCTTGCTGCGCGATACGCCGCATGACGTGATGGTCGTGGCCGCGTATGGACTTATTTTGCCCGCATCGGTGTTACAGATACCGCGGCTGGGCTGCATTAACATCCATGCCTCGCTGCTGCCGCGCTGGCGCGGCGCAGCGCCGATTCACCGCGCGATCGAGGCTGGTGATACCCAAACTGGCATCACCTTGATGCAAATGGATGAAGGTCTGGATACCGGCGCCATGATCGCCATGGCATCTGAAGCGATTATTCCGGATGACACGACCGCAAGCCTACACGATCGGCTGGCCGCCTTGGGCGGGCGCATGATGGTGGATGCGCTGACCCGACTGGCGCAAGGCGCTGACCTCAGTCTGACGCCACAACCCTCCGAAGGTGTCAGCTATGCCGCCAAAATATCGAAACAGGAAGCTGTACTCGATTTCCGACAGCCTGCCGTGGTACTTGAGCGGCGCATCCGCGCGTTTCATCCTTTTCCCGGTGCCGTCGCGCACATTGGCGATGTGGCGCTCAAAGTGAGCGCTGCTCGTCTGTCGACGGCGCGCGGCGAGGCGGGTGAAGTGCTCGCCGCCGATGCGTCGGGCGTGACGGTTGCTTGTGGTGAGGGAGCGCTGACATTCACCGAAATGCAAAAACCGGGTGGCAAGCGACTTGCTGCCGCGCCCTTCCTGCAAGGATTTGCTATCGCCGTAGGGCAGCGCTTTCAAATCATTGCTTGAATTACCGCTATAATTCGGTGGCGCCGATTTGATGAAACAAGTCAAAACCAGCTTGCGGGCGCCGGGGAGAAAGTCCCAGCACAAATACTGCTAAAGCGGAACGCGCACCCGGCTTCGCTTTGCAGGCCGGGTTTTTTTATGTGCGCATCAAGAATCTGTGTCGTTAGTGTTAACGAGACAGGGTCTAAAAACATACCGTATTTACAAAACTGTACTCGATGAAACGCGACGCCATTTCCTCTACCGAAGCTCAGCTGCGCTCACTGCTGGCACAGCGGATTCTGATCCTCGACGGTGCAATGGGCACCATGATTCAGCGCTACAGGCTGAGTGAGGAAGATTATCGCGGCACGCGATTTGCCGATTTCTCTGTGCCGGGTAAAGAAGTTTTTGTTAAAGGCAATAATGAATTGCTGACGCTGACTCAGCCGCACATTATTCAGGAAATTCACGAGCAATATTTGGCCGCTGGCGCCGATCTGATCGAGACCAACACCTTTGGTTCGACCAGCATCGCCCAGGATGATTACCATATGGCGCATCTCGTCTATGAGATGAATGTGCAGGCGGCGCGAATCGCGCGCGCGGCTTGCGACAAATACGCCACACCCGACAAGCCGCGTTTCGTCGCTGGCGCATTGGGACCCACGCCGAAAACAGCATCCATCTCGCCGGACGTTAATGATCCCGGTGCGCGCAATGTGAATTTCGATCAGCTCGTTGCCGCGTATCTCGAGCAGACCCGGGCGTTGGTGGAAGGCGGCGCTGACGTGCTGCTGGTCGAAACTGTATTTGACACGCTCAACTGCAAGGCAGCCTTATTTGCTATTGATCAGTTCTTTGAAGAGAGCAGTCAGCGTTTGCCCATCATGATTTCAGGGACCGTGACCGATGCATCGGGCCGCGTGTTGTCCGGGCAAACCGTCAGCGCATTCTGGAATTCGGTTCGACACGCCAAGCCACTTACTATTGGATTGAATTGCGCGCTCGGTGCGGCGCTCATGCGTCCGTATGCAGAAGAGCTGTCAAAAATCGCCGAAACTTTCGTTTGCATTTATCCCAACGCTGGTCTGCCCAACCCCATGTCGGATACCGGGTTTGATGAGACGCCGGATGTCACTTCGTCGCTACTAAAAGATTTTGCTGATAGTGGTTTTGTAAATATCGCCGGTGGCTGCTGCGGTACAACGCCCGAGCATATTCAGGCAATTGCCGAGACGGTAAAAACGATCGCGCCGCGTAAGATCCCCACGCACCTGCATCAGATGCGACTCTCGGGTCTTGAGCCCTATGTGATCGACGAGGACTCGCTCTTCGTCAACGTCGGTGAGCGTACCAATGTCACCGGCTCGAAAGCGTTCGCGCGCATGATCCTCAATGAACAATACGAGGAGGCGCTTGCCGTTGCACGTCAGCAGGTGGAGAACGGTGCGCAAATTATTGATGTGAACATGGATGAGGCGATGCTCGATTCGGTCGCCGCCATGTCGCGCTTTCTGAATCTGATCGCAGGCGAGCCCGATATTGCGCGCGTGCCCATCATGATCGATTCATCAAAATGGTCCGTGATCGAGGCCGGCCTGAAGTGCGTTCAGGGCAAGGCTGTCGTGAACTCCATCTCGATGAAAGAAGGCGAAGAGGAATTCCTGCGTCAAGCCACACTCTGCCGCCGCTATGGTGCTGCCGTGATCGTGATGGCCTTTGACGAGCAGGGTCAAGCGGATACGTTTGCACGCAAGAGGGAAATCTGCGAACGCGCCTATCGACTGCTGGTCGACAAGATTGATTTCCCGCCTGAGGACATCATCTTTGATCCGAACATCTTCGCTATTGCTACTGGCATCGAAGAGCATAACAATTATGCGGTTGATTTTATCGAGGCCACGCGCTGGATACGCGAGAACCTGCCGCATGCCAAAGTCAGCGGTGGCGTCTCAAATGTAAGTTTCTCTTTCCGCGGCAATGACCCTGCGCGTGAAGCCATTCATACCGTCTTTTTGTATCACGCGATTCGTGCCGGCATGACCATGGGTATCGTCAACGCCGGCATGATTGGTGTGTACGATGATCTGGCACCCGAGTTGCGCGAGTGTGCCGAAGACGTGGTGCTCAATCGCCGTCCGGATGCCACTGAGCGCATGATCGAGTTAGCTGCGACGCTGAAGTCGGATGGCAAGAAAGAAGAACAGAATCTTGTCTGGCGTGATGCGCCTGTCGCAAAGCGGCTTTCTCACGCGCTCATTCATGGCATTACACAATGGATTGTTGAAGACACCGAAGAAGCGCGTGCGCAAGTCGCCAGCAGCGGCGGTCGTCCGATTCACGTGATCGAAGGCCCGCTGATGGATGGCATGAACATCGTGGGCGACCTTTTCGGACAAGGCAAAATGTTTTTGCCTCAGGTCGTCAAATCCGCCCGCGTAATGAAGCAGGCGGTCGCGCATCTGATACCGTTTATTGAAGAAGAAAAGCTTGCAGAAGAACAGCGCACCGGCGTAGCCGCCAAGCCCAAAGGCAAGATCGTTATTGCGACCGTGAAGGGTGATGTGCATGATATCGGCAAGAACATCGTTTCTGTTGTCCTGCAATGCAATAACTTCGAAGTCGTGAACATGGGTGTGATGGTGCCTTGCTCGGAGATTCTGGCCAAAGCTAAGGCAGAGAATGCCGACATCATCGGCCTGTCTGGATTGATTACGCCCTCGCTGGAAGAAATGGCGCACGTGGCGAAAGAGATGCAACGCGATCCGCATTTCCGCATGCTGAAGATTCCGCTGCTGATCGGCGGCGCCACCACCAGCCGTGCACACACGGCGGTCAAGATTGCGCCGAACTACGAAGGCCCGGTCGTTTATGTGCCGGATGCGTCTCGATCAGTGTCTGTGGCGCAGTCCCTGCTGACGCCCGAGTCGCGTGACAAATATGTGGATGAGCTGGCGACTGACTACGAACGTATTCGCGTTCAGCACGCGGGCAAAAAAGCCTTGCCCATGCTCACACTCGAAGCGGCGCGTAAAAACAAGATGTCATTGTCCTTTGATGGCAATCATGCGCCACGCAAGCCGCGCTTTGTAGGCAGACGTCATTTCCGCAATGTCGATTTGGCGACGCTGGCCAATTACATTGATTGGGGTCCGTTTTTCCAGACCTGGGATTTGGCCGGTCCCTTCCCGGCGATCCTGACTGATCCGGTGGTGGGCGAGTCCGCGAGCAATGTTTATCGCGAAGCGCAAGCCATGCTGAAAAAAATCATCGATGGCCGCTGGCTGACAGCCAATGGCGTGATGGCGATTTTGCCAGCCAACAGTGTCAACGATGACGACATCGAAATTTACACCGACGAGACTTGCAGCGAAGTCGCCTTTACGTACTACGGATTGCGCCAGCAAACTGAAAAGCCGGTGATTGATGGTGTTGCCCGACCCAATCAATGTCTGGCTGATTTTGTCGCGCCCAAGGCCTCGGGCATTACGGATTACGTTGGTTTGTTCGCCGTCACCTCAGGTATAGGTATCGAAAAGCATGAGAAGCGTTTTGAAGACGCCAATGATGATTATTCATCCATCATGCTCAAGGCATTGGCTGATCGCTTTGCCGAAGCCTTTGCCGAGTATCTGCATGAGCGGGTTCGCAAAGAGTTGTGGGCCTATGCGAGCGATGAGCATCTCGATACGGGCGCGCTGATTGCCGAGGCTTATCAGGGTATCCGGCCAGCGCCCGGTTATCCTGCTTGTCCCGAGCACACTGTGAAGGCGGATATGTTCCGCATTCTCGAGGCCGAAGACATTGGCATGACCCTTACAGAATCGTTTGCCATGTTCCCTGGCGCGGCGGTCTCAGGTTTTTATTTTGCGCATCCGGAGTCGAAGTACTTCACGGTTGGAAAAATCGGCGAAGATCAGCTGCGCGACATGGCCCAAAGACGCAAGGTATCCGTCGAGCAGCTGCAGAGCTGGCTGGCGCCGAATCTTTGATTGGTTGTGTAAGGTATTCGGCACTATCAAGGTTGAGCTCAGGGTCGTCGCGAAGTTCTTTAGACGACTGAGACTTTCATGCCGACGGCAGAGGTGCGCCATCCACAAAAACTTTCAGCTCATTGGCTTCAAACGCTTGCCAGGATTCGTTGGTGGTCAGTGGCTCGGTGACGATGAGGGCCACGCGATCATTGGGTGTCGTCACCTCAGAAAAATCTACTGACAAATCCTGATCCGATAATCTGGCCTGCGTAAAAGGGTATTGCCTGACAAGGTAGTGTAAGCGTGTTGAACAGTGTGCAAACAGCGCAGAGCCATCCGAGAGCATCATATTGAATACCCCATGACTCGCGATGTCCTTCGTGAGTTCGTCTATCGCTGTACGCAGCGCCGACATCGTTGGCAAGCTGTCACCGAAGCGCTCATGCAGCGATTGCATCAGATAACAAAACGCCTGCTCACTATCGGTGGTTCCTACCGGACGGAAAGCACCCGTTAACTTCGGCGAAAAATTGTTCAGGTCGCCGTTATGGGCAAACACCCAGTAACGACCCCAGAGCTCGCGTATGAAGGGGTGACAATTCTCTAGGGCGACATGTCCTTGTGTCGCTTTGCGGATATGCGAGATGACATTTTTTGATTTGATCGGATAGCGCTTGATCAACTCGGCCACAGGTGAGGCAATCGCCGATTCATGATCGACAAACAGCCGCACGCCTGCGCCTTCGAAGAAGGCAATACCCCAGCCATCTTTGTGTTCATCGGTTTGGCCGCCGCGTGTTGCAAAGCCGGTAAAGCTGAACACAATGTCGGTCGGCACATTGCAATTCATGCCCAGTAGCTGGCACATGGGAGTAACAAGTAAAAGTGAATAGTGCGGGCAACGGTATCACGAAATGATGAAGGCCTCTGCCAGACTGGGCTGCGGTGGCAGTTCGGTACGACATCGCCAGAGTGTATGACCCGAGCTCGCATATTTCGCTTCAAAGGGTGTGAGAGCTTCCGCAGGTGTGCTGTCATACATCTCGGCGTGCACAGCAATGCCGCTCAGTTGATGTAGCGATAACGCGAATTCATCGATGTAAGTTTTCCAGTTGCTGCGGCATTCGATACGACCACCCAGCGCCACTACCACGGGGAAAATCGCATGTCCATGCCACCGCCTTCCCAGCTGCGATTTCTTGGGCCAGGGGTTCGGATACAAGAGATAGTGCTGTCGCGGGTAGATGCCTTCGGCGAGCATGAGCCGCCAGTAATCAACCAGGTCGGCGCGCACGGTGATGAAATTTTCCGGCAGGTCTGCTGGCCATCGGACGTCGCGGCTTAGTCTATCCGCTGACTGATCGACACCAATGACGAAACTTTCGGGAAAGGCTTGTGCGAGTTTGCGGGTGGATAGACCAACGCCACACCCAGCATCCAGTATCAGTGGCGTGTCGCCGTGCGCCTTCCAGGCAGCGA